>DATARG010000198.1:0-4414 GCA_036264275.1 Candidatus Udaeobacter sp.
CGTTGCCTAACACTTGCTGAATGTAATCAACCACGGTCTCCGAGCGCTCCCATTCCAACAAATCGATTGCCGCTGCAGCCGGCATTCTGGATGCGATTTCTCTGGCGGAGATGTTCGTGACCGGTTGCTGCGAAGACAGCATGTGCACGCCCGTATTATCGACTGACGCAAAACAACGGACGAACGAAAATGAATTTACCAGGGATCGAAGGATGGCTGCACGCGAGTCGGGAGATGCGTCGGCAGGAACCCACGTCGCCACTATTCCGTTTTGGTTCAGGTGCGCTTTCGCCAACGCATAAAATTCCTCGGAGTAAAGCAGGCTTGAGCCCGCAGCCTCGACCGGCGGTGGCGGATCGATGATAATTACGTCGAATTTTTCGCGAGTACGATTCAAATATCGCCGCCCGTCATCTATGATGATTCGCCCATTCGGGTTGGTGAGAATCTGTGTCGCGTCTGAGTGATAAAAGCCGAATGCTTTCTTTACACTGGGAACCAATTCCACAGCAGTGGTCTGAACATTCCAACTCAGCGCGGACCTGTAAGTCGTGCCCATTCCGAAACAAATGATTAGAACCGAGTTCGGTTTGCCGTCATGCAGGACAAGTGGCAAGTGAGCCATGAATTTCGTCGCCGGCACAAGCGACGTCATACCGACGCCATTAACAAACAGTCTCTTCTCGAAACCGCTCCCGCTGGAAACGACTGAAGCAGCGTAATCGCGACGGATCTCAGTGTTTTGGAAATTCCTCGAAACGAATCGGGCGAAATCGACACAAAAGAGCAGCGACCAAATTAGCAACCCCGTCGCAATCGTTCCGCTTACGCATTTGTACCACGTCGGCAGAGATTTCGTAACTGCGATGAACAACAACAGAAATGGTGCGCCGAGGATGACAAGCCCAATGCGCTCGCCGGCCCACGGTAACAAAAGGTAGGAGGCAAAGAGCGGTCCTAAAATGCAACCTAACACGTTCACAGCATACGCACGCCCGGCCTGACTCGGCTCTCCCAGAGCATAACTGTCAATCAGCTTCGGTGTCAGATAACCCAGCGCAGCGCAAAACGGGCAAATACTTAAAAGTACGACAACTCGACTCCACCATGCCACCGCGTACGAGGAGGAAAGAAAAATCCGCAAATCATTGGATACGATCGGAACAAATACCGCCACAGAGACAATCGAGAGCAAGACAGCGACTGAACGGACTGAGCTTTTCCCCAGATCCCACCGATAAATGAATGAGCCGACAAACGTCGCGCCGAGATACGCAAAAACAACTAATGCAAAAGAGTACACCTGTGTTTTAAGGACCGGCGTGAACGCTCGCGCCCACATCACCTCCATTCCGAGCGCAGCAAAGCCAGTCAAAAACAAGAGGGCTAGAGCGAAACGATCCAGTCGATCCTTGCCCAATACGGGCTGCACAATCCTGGAAACCCCTGGTTCGTTACGAGACGGAAGCTGACCGCGATTGAAAGCAAGCAATCCTGCAACAATCGCGACGCTGAAGTTACCCGCTGCTGCCACCCAAAGCGTGTGGCGAAACCCAAGCAATTCTACGAGCACAATCGCGCTGAGAAGCGTGCCGGTCATCGCGCCAAGTACGTTTGCCACGTACAGGAAACTAAAGCTCTCGGTACTGGCTGTATCCTGCTCCCGCACAAATGCCATCATCAACGGGAAAGTAGCGCCCATGAAGATACACCACGGCAGAATCGAAAATGCCAGAGCGAGCGCCGAGAAAAGAAGATATCGACTGGAATCTGCTTCGCCTGTGGCCAACAGCATTCTTTGGCTGATTGCGAATAACGCCGGGGCGACAAACGCACCAATCCCGATGATCAGTTCAGTCCCAGCGTAAAACCAAAGAGCGGACAATCCCGTTTTGCGAACCAGCAATTTGACTGATCGACCGCCAGCCCACGCGCCAAGCGAGAGCCCGAGCATGAAAACCGATACAACCATTGAAAGGACCGGGGTGATAATCCCGAAAGAAGCAAAGGCCAATCGCACCCACACGATTTGATACACGAGTCCGGAGAGCCCCGACAAAAAAAACAGAAGAAACAGGACACCGCGCGTAAACGGACTCAAGTTCCACGGCGCGGAAGTCTGCGCCGGAATGTTTGTCTTCTGGTGTAAGTTGCTCGTGATTCCCAACGCCATCGCTCTTACTGAACTCGACCGTCGATCATCATCCATGGCTCCCCTGCAAAGGCGACAATTTCTTCAAACAAATCGCCGCCATTGAACGGCACCGCCACGAGATCGGCAAGCGCGCCGCCGCGGATTTTACCCAGCGCATTTTCCTGCCGCAAAGCGCACGCGGGATTTACCGTCACCATTTTCAAAATTTCCTCCGGTCGAACGCGTGGAGAATTTTTTTGAAAAGCGCGCATTTCATCGAACAAGCTCAACGTCCGGTTGCTGGCGAGACTGTCGGTTCCGAGGCAAATGTTAAAGCCGAACAGATGCAGGCGATCGAATGCGAATGGGGTGTGGCCAAAATAGTTGTGACTTCGCGGACAATGTACGATGTGAAATTTTGAATTCAGGCGTTCGAGCAAATCGAAATCGCTCTCAATTAATTCATTCAAATGCGCGACGATCCAAGATCGATAGGAACGGTTGACTTCAATCGTTCTCTGGCGGTTCGGTGAACCGCTGTTATCTATCAAATCCAAGAAACGCTCCAGCGGCGTTTCATTCCCGCAGTCGTTCATGGGTCGCCCGATCCTCTTGATGAATTCGTAGAGCGGCCCCGAACCATCGCGAAACATCTCCATTTCTTCGCGCGACTCGGCTAAATGTGTCGTCAATAACCTGTGTTTCTGTTCTGCGATTTCGTGGCATCGCCGAAAAACATTTTTCGACGCCGTGAACAGCGCGTGCGGTGCCAGGCCCCACAGTACGCCCTCGTCACGGCGAGCAAGCTGTGGTCGCGCCGTACCGAGTGACTCGATCGCGGCACCGACAAGTTCATTTGCGCGCTCCGGCGTGCGGATATCGAGTAGCTCCGGAAACCACCAGGTGCGAATTGGCGGCTGAACCTTTGAGACTAATTCAGGAAAAGCGGTCAGATTTGCGATCGCCGTCGTACCGAATCGTTTGGCTTCAGCGAAGCCATCATTAATTGACGCGATATAATCGTTTGGTGAGAGCCTCGTTTTTTGCTCGTTAATCGCGCGAATCCACTCGGTAAAAGACTTCTGCGGCCAGATCTTGCCTCGGAGAGAGGTGTAATCGAGGTGACAGTGCGCGTTGATCAGCCCGGGCAATAATATTTGTTCGCCGAGATCGATCGTGTCGCCGGTGTTCCGCGTTTTGACCTTATCAAAGCTGCCAACGTCACCGATCCGATTCTCTGAAATGCTGACCGCACCGTTCTCGATGGGCGCTCCATCCATCGTCACAACAATGCGCGCGCGAATGATCATTCGTGAGCTGTAACGGCGGCCTCTGACCGTCGTCAAATCAGCCCTGTAGCCACGGCGCCGCTCGCCGTCATCGATTGTGAGAATACTGAATGCAACAGACCGCCCATAAGGCGCTGTCTACAGATTAAGCGTTTTCCCCCTTCACCATTTTGCGGCACTCGGCGACCAGAAGATTGCACACTTCCTGGCAAAGCAACGGTATTGTGGCCGCTTCGCTGTGTGAAGCGTGGGCGTCGCCCCCAGGGCGACGGCTACAAGATGCCATCACTTGATCATATACAGGATCGAACTTCTCCTCCGGCAACTTCGTCGAAGCGACTGCTCCGGTCCGGTCGCGTGTCCACAGAATCGTTCGGAGGCAATTGCCATCAGATCGGCAAAAATGCGCCACGACATCGTTAATCTGTTGATCGGAAATTCTGGCTGCGATTCGGTACATGCCTGATTGCCGCTCCAGCGTATCGCGCAACGAGGTCGTTTGCAGGTTGTCGCTTTTCCACGCTGCGAATACTGCGAGTCGACCCGGATAAAAGTAATCGAGCGCACGTCTCAATTCCTCGATTGTTGCGAGATACAGCCGCCAGCCGTGTCGCATGTTCGGGGCGGTTTTGAGTGGGCGATAGTTTCCCGCGTCATCGTACTTTGCGATTTCGATCGCGTCCTGCTCGCCTCGAAATGTCTGTAGCTGCTCCAGCAATTCATCGTCGCGATGCGTTAGGACGGAACCGCCCGTGCTCGGCGTGTTACGCACCGAAAGTTGGCCCAGGTAAAACGGCGGAGTCAGCACAGCTTCGAGACATCGCTCGAAAGGATTTTGCATGGTAGGGCGCGACCGCCTGGCGCGCCGGACTAATGCAAACAGTGGGCGATCAGCCCAGCCGCGCGTTCTAGAAATGCAAGGTCCTCATCCCCGAATGCGTTCAATTTTTCGCTATCGGCATCGAGCATACCGAGAACGTGCCGGTGGTCG
>DATARG010000229.1:0-6067 GCA_036264275.1 Candidatus Udaeobacter sp.
ACGAGTAATGATGAGCGCGGTTATCATCAAATTCTCTTCCGTACAGAGGCCTAACGAACGATCCGGAAAGTGAAGTTTCCGTCTGTCACGTGTGTGTCGACAGAAACTACACGCCACGTGACCTTGTAGGTTCCCACACCGAGCGGCGGCAAAGAAATGTGTAGTAGCGCGTGGTCAGAACGATCCAGATGCAGATCGCGTTTATCCACTTCCTTCCCAGACGCGTCGAAAACCTGAATGCTGCTAACGGTGGGTTCGATATTCTCCGTAAATCGAATTCGAACTTCGCTCGGCGACATCTGCACGCTGCTGCCAACTGCCGGCTCCGCGCGATCAAGAAAAGCATGTGCTTCAACGCTACCTAAGCCGACCACAAAAATGAGCGGAAGGATAAGACTTCTCATTTGTTTCCTCCAAAGAGCGGGCGACCCAGACTGTGCGGGAAGAGATCGTCGACAAAAAAGTGCAGTTGCGCGATCATTCCGACATTATTCCCAGTACGCTCGTTAATGGGAATAACAGCCTCTACTCCAACCTGGAAGTATTTGCCTGCCCAGATGACCCCTGGATTTATCGTCCCGGTGGTTTGTCCCTCTTCTCCGCGGTTCAGGGGAGTTTCCAATGCGAACTCCACCAGCGGAATCAGCCGGTCTAGTGGGGCGTGCAAATGCAAGTCTTGCACCTGTGATTGCAGGTAGATCAGGCTGTATTCCAGTGCAAAGCCCCACTCCAAGACGTCGGGGTGCCGCTCAATCTCTGTGTCGCGTTCGCCGGTCTGGACGTCCACAGTAACACTGCGTGTGCTCGCGCTCGTCGGAATCGCAACACCCAGTTGTCCTGTAATGGCAAATGGCTTGAGGAATCTCACCTCATTGGGTAAATCGCCAAAGCCTTTGCCGAAAAAAATCCCTGGGGCCAAGGTGCTAAATGAATCGGCGCCGACCGAGCGTCCGCCGGTACCACCGATTTCCACGCCAAGTCCGATTGAGCCAATGGCTTCGTGCTCGTCGTTTTTCAGTAGCTGATACTTCCCGCCCAACTCTAGATTGCCGAACCCATTTGCCGCACGCCCTTCACGTGGATTGAATGCGGTAAAAGTGTCACCGACTTCGATCGCAAATTCTGGAGTGATGCGTTTGGAGATGTCTATGGAAATGTCCGTCTCGCGCGTTCCACCGTCGTCCGGCGTTCTTATCGTGCTGACGGTTGGCAGTGAAAGTTCGTCCGAAACAAACGGATCGTCCGTTGAAAGTGTCGCGGGAAAAAACCGCGCGCCGGCAAAACCATGACCGTAAGCCCTGGCCGTTGCAGTGAATTCGCATACGACGCAAGCGAGCCAAAAAAACAAAGATAAAAATTTCATTTCAGTCCTCCGAAAATTGAAACAGCGGCGATTGCTGGCGGCTGTTTCCGGTTGTGTGATGCGCGCCGGGCTACGATCCGTGCACACGCACGGCGCAACCGGATCAAGCGCGAACTAACCGAGGAGGAACCGCGGTGGCGGTGCCGGCGGAGATCGGCGGAGTTCTTCGAAAGAAAAATCGCCTGCTGCGTATTCGATGGGAACGAAAGGCTGTAACAAAGAAGTTGTCCGGGACGCGCAAATCATGTCCATCTTTTGTGTCGACGATTGGAGATCAGATTTCTTCTCCGAATTCTTACCGGCATTTACGACGTGGCAAAGCGAACACGGATGGGCGCCATCAAATGTCTGACTGATCGCCCGACATAGCGGCGCGCGTTTCGAGTAATCGATTAGCATTGTTGTCCATGCCAGCGATTGTAGCGCAATCCAATGCAACCCGATCGCGCAGCAAAGCGCGAAAACCGTGAGGATGCGACAAATGCAACGAAGCACGCCCACGAGATTAGCGAGCCATTATTGAAACGTCAATCCATGCAGACCGCGAGTGCTTGGCGGTGAGGCGACGCTCTCGATTTCAGATCTGGTTTCACTGCTTCGCTAATGGCAGATCTGAATCGCGGAACCAACGTAGCGTTCTTTCAATTTTCAGTTCAACTGACAAACTCAGAGACCCGCGAATGAGCGCAATTGATCGAAAGACGAGTTATTGGCAAAATCATCAACTCGACGTTTCTGATGCTTGTCGGTCTGCCTGTATTGTACGAATGAGGCCGAACGGACCGACTGCTCAAATACAAATCGTGAAATTTTTTCGGAAATGAATGAACTCGTCTTCATCACTCTCGTTGTTACGGGCTTCACTGTCGCGTTCCTGCACGCTGCCATCCCAACGCATTGGCTGCCGTTTGTGGTCGCTGCGCGGGCGCAGCGTTGGAACAAACCGAAGACGCTCGCCATTACCGGGGCGGCCGGAGCGGGCCACGTGCTTTTCACAATTGCCTTGGGCGTGCTTGTTGTTTGGGGCGGTATGGCGATCAACAGCCGGATCAGTAAGGCTTTTCCATTAATTGCCGGCGGCGCGCTCATGGCGCTCGGGCTCTTTTATCTTGTCCGGCAAATCAGAGGAGGTACGGGGCACGGTCATTTATTCAGAAGTCATTCGCACGATGATCATGATTCACACGATCATCACACCCACTCGCACGCTCACGCTCTCGAACATGAGCACCTCGACCAAGAGGATGACATTGCAACGATTGAGCAACGATGGTCGCAGCGCAGGTCCGACTGGGTCGTTATTGCCGGTTTGTTTGCACTGTTGACCTTCTCGCCATGCGAGGCATTTCTCCCAGTTTTCCTGATTGGCGCAAAATATGGCTGGATTGGGTTTGCCTTATTCAGTGCTATCCTCGCTATCGGTACCGTCGCCGGAATGGTGGTCTTTACATGGCTCACTCTCGCGGGAATGGAGAAACTTGAGTTTCGCGCTTTAGAAAAATTCGAATCCGGAATCTTGGGCGGCATACTCTGCCTGCTCGGCGTATTGGTAATGCTATTAGAGCGGTGAAATGATGAATCACGATCACGGGCACGGACCGGCGAACTACGACAAAGCCTTCGCGATCGGCATTGCGCTGAATGTCAGCTACGTTGTGGTCGAAGCCGTATTTGGTGCGCTCGCACATTCGCTCGCGCTTGTGGCTGACGCAGGCCACAACCTCAGTGATGTGCTTAGCCTTTTGTTAGCGTGGGGCGCAAGTCGCCTCAGCCAAATGCAACCGACGCGACGGTACACTTACGGCCTGCGCAGTTCATCGATCCTTGCCTCGCTCACAAACGCGATAATTCTGCTCATCGCGATTGGTGCAATCGCTTGGGAGGCACTCCGGCGATTCAATCAGCCTGAGGAGATCCCAGGCGGCACTGTCATGGCAGTTGCGGCGCTTGGGGTTGTGATCAACGCCGCTACAGCGTTGCTGTTCGTGAAAGGGCGCGAAAGCGACCTGAACATTAAAGGGGCGTTTCTGCACATGGCGGCGGATGCTGGCGTGTCGTTAGGTGTCGTCGCAGCCGGTTTCGCAATCAGCCGGACAGGCTATTATTGGATCGATCCGGTAACCAGCCTCGTTATTGTCGCCATCATTGCCATTGGCACATGGGGGTTGCTGCGTGATTCTGCCTGCCTTGCATTGCAAGCCGTCCCGCCGGGCATTGACGCTAACAAAGTAAAGGAATATCTGGCAACGCTGCCGGAAGTCGCCGAAGTTCACGATCTACACATCTGGCCGATGAGTACGACGGAAACCGCTTTGACCGTGCATCTCGAAATGCCACACGCGAATGGTGGCGACGAGTTCTTGCACCGGGTTTGCAAACACCTGCACGACAAATTCAAAATCGAACACTGCACGATTCAGATCGAAGAAAATGCCAAAGCGTGTTCGTTAGCGCCAGAGGAGAAGGTCTAATACCAGTGTTTTGGAACGCGATACTGGGGCACGCGCTGTTTTGTTAATCTGGACGCACTGCTTCCCGGCGCCACGGTAATCTCCCTTCAATTTCCAATTGAAGCGACAAGCTCAGGAACGTCCGGATGAGCACGATCAATCCCAAAACAAGGACATTTTGAATTGTCGGGGCGACGACGACGGTTCGGATAATGTCCCCGGCGATCAGAAATTCAAGGCCTAACAAGATGGCTCGGCCGATGTCTTGCCGATAAGAGGAATAGTAATTGCCGATGTTGTGCGCGCGCCGCCCCAGAAGGCGCACTGTAGCGACGAGCGCGCCGGCGGCGACGATGAACACGCCGACGCCATCGACAGCCGTGCCGATGATTTCCATGAGTTGCCGAAAATTTTCCATGCACGCTTACTTGCCGGAAAGCGCGCTGGGTTTCAATCCTGTTCCTCAAGGGAGTGCCAATCGGTGCATGCTGGACCGGCTGGAAAGCGCGGCCGTTCCTTCGCATCCTTTACGGCTCCGAAGGCGATGACCACGGCCCCGCCGCAGGCGCCTTTGCTTTGTTAATGCATTGGGACAACGCGTTCCACCTTTGCGATTAACCCTCAAGCACAACGCACGCGACTGCGTAATTGTCTGTGTGGCTAAGCGTAACGAGCGCCGAAGTCACCCCTCGCTTTGCAGCGAAAACTTCGGCTGGTCCTGAAAAAACCAAGAACGGTTCGCCGCTTTCTTTCTTACGAATATCGATGTCGCGCCAGCCCATCATTTTGCCAATACCGGTGCCGAACGCTTTCGAAACGGCCTCTTTGCCGGCGAAACGCGCAGCAAGATGTCGCTCTGGAAATTTCATCGACATCGAATATTCAATTTCGCCATTTGTGAAGACGCGATGCAGGAAGCGATCTCCGAATCGCTCAATGGAATGCTGGATCCGCGAGCATTCGATCACATCAACGCCCACGCCGATGACGCTCATAAAAGTTTCCGCTCGGCACCGGACGACAGCCACGCGCAAAAGCGATGCGAGGATGCATCGCACTCCGAAGAGTCTGGCGCAAAACCGGAAGCAGATTCACTTCTTCTTGCGAAGCTTTGAACGCGCGGTGGTGCGTCCTCCCGCCGCCTTCCTTTAATGCGTTCATCCATCGTAATTGGCCATGCCGGCGAGCATTTCCTTAACCGCCGTTTCCAAGCCGACCCACATCGCGCGCGATATGATTGCGTGACCGATATTGAGTTCAGTTAAAAATGGAATTTGATGAATAAGCGCGATGTTTTTGTAATTGATGCCATGACCTGCGTTAACCTGCATATTTGATTCTGAAGCAGCGCGCGCTGCACATCGCAGTTGTTCCAGTTCCTCTTTTTGGATCTTTTCGGTAAATGCATTCGCGAGTCTGCCAGTGTGCAGCTCGACCATTTCTACGCCCAACTCGGCGGCGGCATCGACTTCTTCCAATGTGGGATTGATGAACAAGCTAACGCGAACGCCGGCAACCTGGAGCCGTCTGATAGTTGGCTCGAGTTCCTTGCGTTGCCCAACTACATCCAAGCCTCCTTCTGTCGTAATTTCCTCACGTTTTTCCGGAACAAGACAGACTTCATCCGGCAAAATGCGTAGTGCTATGTCGATAATCTCTTCAGTGTTGCCCATCTCGAGATTCAATTTCGTCATGATGTTCTGGCGGAGACGCTCGATATCGTGATCTTGAATATGGCGCCGATCGCTCCGCAGATGGGCCACAACTCCGCCGGCACCCGCAGTTTCGCAAATTCGCGCAGCCACGAGCAAATCGGGTTCAGCATTCTTCGATTCCGGCATAGTGGCATAGCGCGCCTGCCGCAACGTTGCGACGTGATCGACGTTCACTCCAAGGCGTAGACTGCTCATCGCGCCAAATAGGACTCACGTGACGAATCTGAGCAAGTTGTAACGAACAAAATCTTGCGTCTCCGTGATCGGACCGAAGAATTTCTGACCGCTTGCGTGACCAATCGGCAGAGAAACTCCGGGATTTTCCGCTCCGCTCAACATGCCGGCGTACTTGAACCGGAGTGCCCGGGGTTCACGCAGCGCCGATTAAGTCAGGGCGTCGGACTCGCTACCGGCGTAGTTGAGTCGCGATTCGTCGTCTGTTCTTCGGTAACTTGGGCTTTCGCTTTGCTGGCGGCTTTCCTGGACTTGTGATACGTCGTTTGAGTACTCCTTGCTGCTTTTTCGCCGGTGCCATTCAC
>DATARG010000269.1:0-9533 GCA_036264275.1 Candidatus Udaeobacter sp.
CCCAAGGCGTCCATTCCGGTTTTCACGCCCTCGAGCAATTCCTTTGGTAACGCGCGACTCTCGCCGTGACCAACTTTCGCGGAAAATCTCCCGCGGTTCGCCGTGCCGAGAATCGTTCCGCCGCGTGGCAATAATCCGCTAAGTATCTTGTAATCGAGCGAAATCGTTCGCCGTGGTTCAAGCAAACCTTCATAGCCGCCAAGAACGCCGATGCATTCCCAGCCGCGGTTCGCCGAAGCTTTGGCGACTGCGCGAATCACCGCGTTCAAGCCCGGACAATCTCCCCCGCCGGTGACAACGCCGATTCGCTTGCTCATGCGGTTATTTTATTGTCTGTGCGGCCAACCACGCGTTCCGATTTTCGCGAATGAGCGCGATGCATTGATCCATTGTGTCTACGCAATGCGGAATTTTGAAATCGATGTCGCTTGCGAGTTCGTTGCCTTTCTGGAGCATCGAGCGGCGTCCCCATTCCACTAACTCGGCCCACATTTTCCCTACGAGAATCAGAGGCGTGTTATAAAGTTTGCTGACTTGGAGGAGTTGCCACGCGAGCGACAATTCCAGGAGAGTTCCGATACCGCCCGGAACTACAACAAAAGCGTCAGACGCGATCATGAAATGATGCAGTCGGGAAAAAAAGGTGCGATGTTCGTAGGCCTGGCCGACGAACGGGTTCACTTCCTGTTCGAATGGCAGCGCGATACGAATACCAACCGATCGCTTGGAAGCTTTGGGATGAACTGAATGTGCTCCTTCGTTTGCTGCCTGCATTAGACCGGGGCCGCCGCCGCTGATGATATCGCAACCCATCTTTGTTAATTCGGCGGCAACTTTCTTTACGCCATTGTAAACGGGTGTGGCGGGCTTCAGACGCGCTGAACCGAAAATGGTCACGCGATAATTTTGGCGCGTAGTGCGGCGGAAACGCGTTAACTCATTAACAACATCCCATAGGCCGGTGACCGCGCGTTCAAGAAGTTCGACAGCTGCATCTTCGTCGCTGAGACGAACAATGTCGGACTGTCCAAAGGAAGTCTTTTTTTTGCTCATGTCGTGACTGGAAAGATCGGAACGTTAGAACAGAACACCGCGACGCGCTGGGTTCGGCCGTTCCATCAACGCTTTCCCTGGATGATTTCGCTCATCATCTTTCGGCCCGTGGTTTGCAGTGGTCCCATACCGCTCCCCGGGAGGAACCACATGCCCTTATCTTGATCGCGGCAGTAAACAATGTTGACGCCGTCGCTCATCACTGCGTGATGAAAAGTGGAGCCGGGATTCTCGGCAATGAAGGCGAAGAACTTCTCCCTCCATGGATCATCCGCGTAACGAAAGATTTCGTTTCCGAGCGCCTTCAGTTCTTCGACGCTCATTGTGCGAATTGAGTTTGCAACGGCCTTGCGCCGCTCCTTATCCAGGTTCTCAAGATCAAATTTTTCGAGTGACATAATGTTTTCCCTAGTTGATTTCGCTGACTAAATCTCAATGACCTCCCCCATCTTCGGCAGGTTCGATGTTAATCGATGGCGCTGTTGAATTAGTCTGGCAAGCGCGGCGCGCTGATCGTCTTCACCGTGAGTTAGTACCACGCGCGGTCTGCTCGGTGCGATCACATCGAACCAGCGCATCAAATCGGTCTGCCCCGCGTGCGCACTGAATCCGCCGAGCGTGTGAATGGCCGCTTTCACCGCGATCTTTTCTCCGAAAATTTTCACTTCTTTCTCACCATCCACAAGCCGTCGGCCCAGCGAACCCTGAGCCTGATAACCGACGATAAGCACATGCGTGCTCGGTTTCCAAAGGTTGGCTCGCAGATGATGCAGAATGCGGCCGCCGTTGCACATTCCCGCGCCGGCCATGACCAGACACGCACCGCGCACATCGTTGATTGCACGCGATTCGTCTGCAGTCGGCGTGGGTTTCATTGTCTTCAGATCAGCGCGCAGCGGGCGGTCGCGAATGAATGCTTTCATCTCATCGTCGAAGAGCTCCATGTGCTTGATGTAAATCTTCGTTGCTTCGACTGCCATTGGGCTGTCGAGGAAGATTGGAAAGGGCTTTACTTTTCCAGCGCGAAACATTTGCGCCAGCAGCAACGTGATCAGTTGCGCGCGGCCAACGGCGAACGTCGGTACAAGAATCTTGCCGCCCCGATTGACTGCATCGGTCACGATTCGCTCGAACTCCGCGACGGTGTCCGTAAAAGAGCGATGATCGCGGCTACCATACGTTGATTCGAGAAAAAGAAGATCGGCCTGCTGAAACGGTTCGGACTCGCGCAGTATCGGCGCGCTGCGCGGTCCAAGGTCGCCGGAGAAAACAACACGTTTGGTTTTGCCGTCTTTTTCAACCACTAGTTGGATGCTGGCTGAGCCCAGCATATGACCCGCATCGTGCCAGATCGCTTTAATTCCGGGCCATACGTCGAACGGTTTTTGATAAGGCGCTGGTCGCAGTTGCGAGAGAATCTTCTCCGCGTCATCCGGGGTGTAGAGTGGTTCCTGCGACGGTTCACCCGCACGCTGCCGTTTGCGATTCTTCCTTTCGGTATCGGTAACTTGGAGGCGGGCAGAGTCGCGCAGGATCAGGCCTGTCATCTCCAACGTCGCCGGCGTTCCGTAGATCGGTCCGGTGTAGCCCATTTTCGCGAGCAACGGCAGCCTTCCGGTATGATCCAAATGTCCGTGGGTTAGGAGTACCGCGTCGAGTGTACGATTCGGAGCCGTTGGCGGCCGATTGAGCGCCTCGGATTTCTTGCCGCCTTGAAACAGACCGCAATCAATCAAGATCCGCGCCTGGTTTGTCTGCACGATGTAACATGAACCGGTTACTTCGCCGCCTGCTGCGCCAACGAGAGTGATTTTCATTCTGCTAGTCAGTTGGCGATTCTCGGTCGATTAGGGCAAGCGCGTCTGTTGGACTTTCGTTTTATGATGGCCCTGAGCTCTTCTCGGTGTCGAGGCGCATCAATTCGATCCGGTAATTGGCTTTCGGATTTCGCGGCGACGGACCGGCAACGAGCATCACGCGTTCGGCGGGGATTTCGTTTTCGCGAAGCCAGCGCGCAATCCATTCCCGCCAGTCATCGGGTTCCTCGTCGAGATTGATTGGATACACACCGTAAGAAAATTCGAGATTTTGACACGCAGCGGAGTCTGAACTTGGCGCGATGATCCACACGGGCGGTTTGAACCGCGAAATGGCGCGCGCGACCATGCCGCCACGCGTTGGCACGAGCACAAGATCGCATGGAACCGTGCCAAGTGCGTGCTCGACAAGGGTTGCCATGCGATCGCTGCCAATAGTCGCTACCTTCTGATGCACGAATTCGCGTTGAGCAGCAAAGCTTTTGGGCGACCGATGTGTTTCGGTAAACGCAGCGATGTTCGCGAGCATCCTCACTGATTCTTCGGGAAATTTGCCTACCGCTGATTCACTGGAGAGCATCACGCAATCGGTGCCGTCAAGAATCGCGTTGGCGACGTCTGTCGCCTCGGCCCGCGTAGGCAGACGGCTCGAAACCATCGATTCGAGCATCTGCGTCGCGGTAATAACGGGTTTCCCTGCAAGATTGGCTTTTGCGATAAGCTGCTTCTGCGTGTAGGCGATCTCTTCGATCGGGACTTCAACACCGAGATCGCCGCGCGCGACCATGATGCCATCCGATGTAGTGAGAATTTCGTCGAAACGTTCAATAGCCTCTGCGCGCTCGATCTTCGCAATAATGAATGGCTGTGCGCCAAGTTTTGTCGCAGCAGTCCGCACAGCTTCGATGTCGGCGCCGCGTTCGACGAAGGACTGACTCACCGCGTCGACTCCTTCTTTAAGCGCGAATTCCAGACACGCGCGATCATGTTCCGTAAAGGCGCTGATCCCAAGATCAATGCCCGGGAGGTTCAATCCTTTGCGTGAGCGCAGCTCGCCGCCAACAACAACTTTGCATTCCACATCGTTCCCCTCGACGCGAGTGACCATTAACTGCACGATACCGTCGTTCAGAAAAATCCTGTCTCCGGGCTTGACCACGCGCGGCAACTGCTCGAAGCTCATCGAGGCACGCTGCGCATCGCCAACGATGTCCTCACTCGTTAACGTGAAACGCTCGCCGGGCAAAAGTTGAATCGGTTCCGGATCAATTTTTCCAAGCCGCAGTTTCGGGCCAGGAAGATCGGCCATGATAGCAACACGCCGGCCGCTTTTTTGCGCTTCGTGGCGGATGCGTTGAATAACTTCCCCGTGTTTCTCGGCGGTCCCGTGTGAAAAATTTAATCGCGCGACATCCAGCCCGGCGCGGATCAGCCGCGCCAGCATCTCCGGTGATTCCGAAGCCGGGCCGATCGTCGCGACGATCTTGGTCTTATGTGACGGAAGTGTCGCGTTCATGACGCGAACGTCGTTTTGCCACTCGCGCACAGATCCTTCGCGGCCTGCTTCACGCGCTCGGCCATAGTGATTTCCGCAAGGGCGAGATACGCGCGCGGGTCGTAAGTCTTTTTGTTCCCGACCTCGCCATCCACTTTCAGCACGCCGTCGTAATTTTTAAACATGTGACCGGCGACCGCGCGCGTGAATGCGTACTGCATATCGGTATCGACATTCATTTTCACCACGCCGTAATCTAGCGCCTCATGGATTTCCTCCTGCGTTGACCCTGAACCGCCATGGAATACGAGATAAAATCGAGCCTTTTCACCGAATTCTTTCACCACGGCGTCCTGGCACTCCTTCAAAACTTTAGGTCGCAGCTTCACGTGACCAGGCTTGTAAACGCCATGCACATTTCCAAATGTTGCTGCGAGCAAATAGCATCCGCCGATTGGATTTAATCGGCGCGCGACTTCGAGTGTGTCTTCCGGCGTTGTATATAGCTTCGCAGCGTTGTCGCCCACAACGTCGTCCTCTTCACCACCGACCGCGCCCGTTTCGATCTCCAGGATGAGATCGTTTTTCGCAAACCGCTCCAACAGTTTGGCCGAAATATTCAGGTTCTCCGCCAATGAGAGATTGCTGCCATCGAACATGTGCCCGGTGAAAAGATTCGGCTGACCCGCGGCACGGCGCTTTTCCGTTTCCTGGACGAGCGGGATGACAAATTTGTCGAGCTTGTCCTTGAGGCAGTGATCGGTGTGTAGCGCAACGTAAATCGGATAACGATGCGCGACCCGATGCACGTGCTCGGCGATGGAGATTGCACCGAGCGCTGAGTCTTTTACTGAAGTTCCTGATGCAAACGCGCCGCCACCCGTGGAAATCTGAATAATGCCATCGGCTTTGCTCTCCGCGAGTCCGTGCAGGACCGCGTTGGCCGTAGTGAGTGACGTGACGTTAACAGCGGGAAGCGCGAAGTGCCCGGCACGGGCTCGGTCCAGGATCGCACAATATGTTTTGAAATCAGGAACTGGCATAATAGTTCAGCGCGATCCGGATCTAATGTTCCATACGCGCTCGCAATAATCGCGAATAGAGCGGTCGGAAGAAAATTTTCCCATGCGCGCTGTGTTGAGGATCGATGAACGCGTCCACGCTTGTGGATTGTGCCAAAGCGCATTCACTCGCTCCTGCGCGTCGATGTAAGCCTGGTAGTCGGCAAGCAAGAGAAATGGATCGTGATCGAGAAGGTTCTCCACAATTGGACGAAACAGTTCACGCTCGCCACCACCAAGCGCGCCGCTGGCGATAAAGTCGATCACTTCTCGTAGCGTGCGATTCTGCTCGTAGTAATCGCGTGGCCGATAGCCGCGTGCTTTCACCTTCTCCACCTCTTCAGCACTAAGTCCGAAAAGGAAAAAGTTCTCCGCGCCGACTTCCTCCCGAATTTCCACGTTCGCACCGTCGAGTGTGCCGATTGTGAGCGCGCCATTGAGAGCAAATTTCATGTTCCCCGTGCCGCTCGCTTCCTTGCCTGCTGTGGAAATCTGCTCGGATAAATCCGCCGCAGGATAGATGAATTGCGCATTGGTCACATTGAAATCGGGAAAGTACACCACCTTGAGCCGATCGCGCGCCACCGGATCGGAATTCACGAGCTCGCCGATGGAGTTGATCAATTTGATGATGAGCTTGGCCATGAAATAACCCGGTGCGGCTTTGCCACCGAAGATGAACGTGCGCGCGGGCAACTGAGTCTGAGGATGACGTCGCAGCCACAAATAAAGCGTGATGATGTGCAGCGCGGCGAGATGTTGCCGTTTGTATTCGTGAATGCGTTTCACCTGCACGTCGAACAACGATTCCGGCGCGACTTTTATCCCGGTGCGCTCCGCAATTAGCGTGGCGAGCGAGCGTTTGTTCGCCAGTTTCACGTCGCGCCATTGCTGCTGGAACTCCGCATCATTAGCCAACGGTTCAAGCTTCCGGAGTTGGTTGAGATCCCGCACCCAATTGTCGCCGATGCGTGAGGTGATCAGTTTCGTTAGGCCAGGATTGCTGAGGGCAACGAACCGCCGCGGCGTGACGCCATTCGTCACGTTGCAGAATTTGTCGGGCCAGAGCTCGGCGAAATCGCGCAGCACAGTTTGCTTCAGCAATTCCGAGTGCAGTCGGGCCACCCCATTGATTCTATGGCTGCCGACGCACGCCAGATGTGCCATGCGCACGTAGCGCGGTCCGGTTTCATCAATGATTGAGAGTCGCGCGACCCGCGCATCATCTCCGGGAAATCTTGCCCGTACTTCATCAAGGAAACGGCGATTGATTTCGTACACAATTTCGAGATGTCGCGGGAGCACCTTGCCGAACAGGCCGACAGTCCATTTCTCCAACGCCTCGGGCAACAATGTGTGGTTTGTGTAAGCGAAAGTCTTACGGGTAACCGTCCATGCTTCGTCCCATCCAAGTCGATAATCATCGACCAACAACCGCATCAGTTCGGCCACCGCCACTGCCGGGTGCGTGTCATTCAGCTGCACCGCCCATTTTTCGTGAAACGTCGCCGGCGTGCCGCCGAGCAACGCATGGATATTCAGCATATCCTGAAGGGAGCAGCTCGCGAAAAAGAACTGCTGTTTTAGCCGCAACTCCTTGCCCGCCTCGACGTCATCATTCGGATAGAGAACCTTCGTGATAGTCTCCGACTCCACCTTGTCCTGCACTGCGCGATAATAATCCCCGTGGTTGAATGCAGCGAAATCGAACGATTCGACGGCCTCGGCTTTCCACAACCGCAAAACGTCGCAGGTGTTAACGCGATAGCCGAGGATCGGCGTGTCGTACGCAATGCCTCTCACTTCGGTATCGGGAACCCAGACATGAAACTTTCCGTGTTGATCGCTTAATGTTTCGGTGTGTCCGCCAAATTTCACCGAATACACGATATCGGGACGGGCGATTTCCCACGGATTTCCAAAGCGCAACCATTTGTCGGTGATTTCCTGTTGCCAGCCATCACGAATTATTTGATCGAAAATGCCGAACTCATAGCGAATGCCGTAGCCAATCGCCGGCACTTCCACTGAGGCAAGCGAATCCATGAAACACGAAGCGAGCCGTCCAAGTCCTCCGTTACCGAGACCGGGCTCTTCCTCCTGCGCGATGAGTTCATCGAGGTCATAGCCAAGGTCGCGCAAAGCCTCGCGTGTCACCTCGATGATGCCGAGATTCAGCAGATTGTTCGCCAGATGTGGCCCCGGTAAATATTCTGCCGACAAGTATGCGACGCGGCGCGCGTTGACCCCGCCGTACATCTCCATGGTTTCAACCGTTCGCTCAAAAACACGATCACGGACTGTTAGTGCGAGCGCCAGGTAAAGATCATTTTTCGTCGCAAATCGCTCCAGCCGGCCAAGTCCGGATCGAAGGTGATCCTGAAACGCCTGCTTGATGTCCGCGGAGGAAACCGCAGTAGCCGCTTTGCTGGCCGAACTCATAATTGGACTAGACTAGTATTATGCCCCCCAGCTTACTCAATGACTTTCGACCGCTTGCAGCCTCGGCTATTCGGCACAAAATCAACACAATGAAAAGAAGCGCGATCCAAATGCTAATATGTGGCTGTCTAGCCTTTTGGGCGAGCAGTATGACGGGTGAGTCTACTAACGTCGGCGCGGACGAGGCGCTCACTCGATTACTGAGTGGAGATAAGCGATTTGTCGCTGGAAAATCGAACGAACCCACAGGTCCGGCATTGATCGAACGGCGCCATGCCTTGGCAAAGGAACAAAAACCATTTGCAGTGGTAGTGGGTTGCTCTGATTCTCGCGTCCCGCCTGAACTCGTTTTCGACGCAAGCTTGGGCGACATTTTTGTCATTCGCACCGCTGGCGAAGTAGTGGATAAGGTGGGCTTGGGCAGCATCGAATATGCTATTGGACATTTGGGAACACGCTTGGTGGTGGTACTCGGGCACCAGCACTGCGGAGCAGTGTCCGCCGCTGTAGCAGGTGCGACGGACACGGGAGATATTCCGGATGTGTTAAGAGCGATTTCGCCAGCAGTAGAAGAAACGAAAGGCCAGCCCGGCGATCCGATCGAAAATGCTGTTCGCGCAAACGCACGCAACATTGCGAAACAGTTGCAGAGCGGCAGTCCTATCATCGCACCGCTCGTGAAGTCGGGAGAAGTGAAGATCGTCGCCGCGTACTATAGTCTCGATACAGGACAGGTTGAATTGCTTAAGTGAGGCGTTTCACGCGAATTCTCCCCATGATCGCTAGTTCGCGTATCTCTTGAGAATCCGCAACACATCCTCGATGGCGTGTGGATCCTGGTGCGCGATGTGGCCCGACGGAACGATATCCTGGGTAACTGCGCCATCCATGTGCGAACTCCAATATGGCACGACACCATCACTGGAATTTGGCGAATCACCACGGCCGCGGTCGCCGATGATCGTGTGATAGGGAACACCAGGCGTCATTGGAATTGTGTTCATGGCATTGAGGAAACGGCTTTTCGGCGAGAGACTGTCCACGCTATTGGCGCGGCGCATCGGTTTGAGCTCTTCCTCTCTCGTATTCGTCGCCTGAAGCATCTCCTGGCTTGCCTGGCTGCTCAAAGTTGGATTGCGAATGATCAGCGATGCAAGGGTCCCAATCAGGCCTGTTGCCAAGTTGCTCCCCCGCAATGGCGCAGCAATGAAAATGACACGACCTATCTCCGGCCGGTGTCGAAAGAAAAGTTCCTCGCGAAAATATTCGCGAGTTTTCGGCGACAGCTGCACTTCATCCGGGGGTCGACCAAAAATTTTCAACCATAATTGATTCCCGCTATCGGTGAGAAGTACGCGGCTAATGCAGCCGCCCATGCTGTGTCCAATCACAACCATCGGTTTTAATTTCGGAAATTGTTTCTCAACCTGGTCCAGTTCCTGGCGCAGGATCGCAGCAGAGTACGGAAAAGGATAACCAGAGGGATAACTGTAGAACCAGAACTGGTAGTGCTTTCGGATCACCGGATCGCCCCTTAGTTTGTTGATCATCGGAGTCCACGTCGCTTGCGAATCCTGCAGGCCGTGGATAACAAGCACGACCGTCTTGTTCGGATTGTAAGGCTGTAGGCGCTCAATCCTTGCGGTGTGCGCATATTTCTCCGGG
>DATARG010000270.1:0-9084 GCA_036264275.1 Candidatus Udaeobacter sp.
ACGATGATCAGCAAAACCACAACCTGCCCGGATGATTTCCGTTTAGAACTTAGTTTGAATTTTTTCATCTTTGTTTAATAACCGAACCCCATGCTCTTGATTACTTCACCGTTACGAATGAGCACAGAATGTTTTTGTTTGCCTGTATAAGTGCCGAAACGATTTCGAGCGTTTACGGTGAAATTAACAAGATAACCGGAAACAGCTTCGTTGTCCTTGCCCACATCGGACGGTTTTGGTTCTCCGTCCCACTCCACGTGCGCGCTATCCGGATCGATCAATTGCTTGCTCAACCACTGCATAATGATCTCCTTGTAATTGCTGGGGTAAGAGCCGTAACGCGCTGTGTCCTGTGAAGGCGTTTGGGCATTTAAGCTGCAGAAGAAAATGGTTCCAAGCGCAACCGCCCAGATTAGCGACTTCGACACGAACGCTTTCATGTTGGTCGTTTACCATCGTTAGCGGCGGCTAGTCCAGCCTAATGCAACGGGGACTGTCAAGCTTTAGAGAAGAGAGCCCGTTGCCTTAGGTAGGTCTTCAGCCGCACCATGCCCACGGGAATCGATGCGGATTGCGCCGCACAGTAACGCTGCTTTCTTTGACAACTCGATATTACTGATGTGACGCCCGTCAACAAATTCGTGCTTCCAATTGCGATTGCCACCGGGTTGGTGGTCTCGTCGACGTCAGTTTTATCTGATGAAACTCCAGCACGGACTCCAATTCAAAGTACCACGCCACGCGACGCCTCAGCCAAATCTAGCGGACCCGGCAACGATCCTGCCGTCCTGCTACAGCCGATGCAGCTTGATCCGGTTGCGGCGACAAAGGCGTGGTTGGACAGCGTGCCGCAAGACAAGCGTGAAAAATCAGATGCTTACTTCGAGGGTGGTTACTGGCTGCTTCTGTGGGATTACACTGTGGCCGCTGGAATCTCGATTCTGTTCCTGGCCTCATACGTCTCAGCGCGGTTACGAGATTTTTCGGAACGCCTAACGAGATACAAAACCCTACAGGTCGCCTGTTACAGCGTGCTGTACTTGCTGCTAGTTTATGTCTTGAGCTTTCCGCTAAACATCTATGAAAATTTCTTTCGCGAGCATCAATACGGACTCGCCACCCAAACTTTCCCCGCGTGGTTTCAAGAACAGTTGATTGGTCTCGGAATCGCGCTCGTCGGCGGCACAATCTTGCTGATTGTCTTGTACGCTGTGTTTCGGCGAGCACCGAAAACGTGGTGGATCTGGGGAACTGCCGTCACTGTCGTTTTCTCGTTTTTTGTGCTCTTCGTCACGCCGGTGTTTATTGAGCCACTTTTCAATACATATAAACCGCTGACAAAACCTGAAATCAGCGAGCCTATTCTCGGGATGGCGCGTGCGAACCAAATTCCCGTCAAACAAGTGTTTGAGGTGGACGCTTCTCGTCAAACGACACGCGTAAGCGCAAATGTCGCAGGAATTCTCGGTACCACACGCATCGCGCTGAACGATAACCTGCTCAAGCAATGCACGCTCCCGGAGATTCGTGAAGTGATGGCACACGAGATGGGCCATTACGTCCTTAACCACGGCGCAAAGTTGCTGACCTACTTGGGAATTTTCATCCTCATCGGATTCGCGCTTACTCGAGTTCTTTTTGAAGCGGCCGCCAGACGCTGGGGCGACAAATGGGGCGTGCACAGGATTGCCGACCCAGCCGGACTCCCTCTACTGACGTTGATCTTCAGCACATTGGTTTTTCTCGCCACGCCGTTTCTCAACACAGTTGTGCGCGTTACAGAGCGCGAAGCGGACGCTTTTGGAATCAACACCTCCCGTGAGCCGGAAGGGATGGCAAAAGCAGCGCTTAAACTCGGCGCCTATCGGAAACTCAATCCGACGCCGCTCGAAGAATTCATCTTTTACGATCATCCCAGCGGCCGCGCACGGATCCGCATGGCAATGGATTGGAAAGCCGCTAATCTACCTGCCGGGGAAAGTCCGAAATCGGTATCTCAAAATCCGAAACACACCGAGCAATAATTCCGTCAACCCATCTCGCGGGGATGCTGCGAAGGCGCAGCAGCAGTGGCAGGAGAACCGCCTTTCTTGATGAGCATCAAATTACGAATGTAAATCAGCGAGTTTGGAAGATACGCTAGGATGCCGACAGGGTCGCGCCGGAAAATGAAATAAATGCACATCAGTACGCTCCCGGCGATGCTCCAATACCAAAACGAGATTGGAATCACGCTTTCACCCTGTCGCTCGGAAGCGACCCATTGGACGAGAAACCGCATGGAAAAAAGAGCGTTCCCGATGAAACCCAGAACCATGAGATAACTCCAATCTAGTCCAAAAAACCGGTACTCTTTGCCGATCCAGGTGATTGCGATAAATGCGAGTGTGTTCATAGCGTGCCGTTGTTTAACGTTTCGCCTCTGTTTTCACAAGTGGGACCGTGTAGCCGGGGCGTCGACCTCGGCTAGTGGATGCGAAAAGTATGCGCGTTGCCGCCGTCATCGCCCGAGGCTACAACCCTTCGGTTCGTTAGTCGCAATCGACCCTGTCGGTAGTGCGAACTCAGGTTCCGACTACGAGCAACCTTTTATTCTCGATATAAGCGTATCGGCGATTGCAGCCGGGGTTTCCGCTACGGCGATTCCCGCAGCCAGCAGTGCTTCAATTTTTCCCGCTGCAGTTCCTTTTCCGCCGGAAATGATTGCACCTGCATGACCCATCCGTCGTCCCGGCGGGGCTGTTTTTCCCGCGATGAATGCTGCCACGGGTTTCTTGCAGTTCGCTTTGATCCATTCGGCGGCCTCTTCTTCGGCAGACCCGCCGATTTCGCCGATCAAGATCATCGCGTCTGTCCCCGGATCATCATTAAACAATTTCACGCAGTCGAGGTGCGACAGACCGTGAATAGGATCGCCTCCAATTCCGATGCAGGTTGATTGTCCAAAGCCGCGTGATGTTAACTGCCATACCGCTTCGTAGGTCAGCGTCCCAGAACGTGAAATCACACCAATGTTGCCGGGCTTGTGAATGTAGCCGGGCATGATCCCAATCTTGCATTGACCTGGTGTAATAATGCCGGGACAATTGGGCCCGATCAGCCGCGATTTCTTTCCGCGCATCAGCGCTTTTACCCGCATCATGTCCATCACTGGAATTCCCTCGGTGATGCACACTACCAGCTCGACTTCGGCATCAACTGCTTCAAGGATCGAATCCGCAGCCGCAGGCGCAGGCACGAATACCATCGACGCGTTGCATCCGGTTTGTTGTCGCGCTTCCCATACATTATCAAACACCGGCACTTTGCCCTCGAACATTTGGCCACCTTTTCCAGGTGTGACGCCGGCAACCACATTGGTGCCGTAGTCCATGCATTGCCGGGTATGAAACGCGCCGGCGCTGCCCGTAATGCCCTGCACAACGAGTCGCGTGTTCTTATCAACCAAAACAGACATAAAAATCAGGAGAGCAGGAAAAGAGGGAAAAATCTGGAAGCCACGAACCCATGAAAAGGATCAGAAGGATTTCTCCGTTCCTGATTTCCTGATTTATCTCCTGGTTTCTTGGTTTCCAGATTCATTTCTGCTTTCTCTTGTGAATCACGAGTTTGTTTCCGTCCGGGTCGCGAAATTGCGCCATCCAACAAACGGGCGTTTCAGTCTTTTCCATATCGAACGTCACACCGCGCTCCTTTAGCTTGGCAATTGCAGCATCGAAATCTTCAACCTCAAAAGCAACGGTTGTTCCGTCACGTGACGGTTTCCATGCCGGATGAGATCCGACCCCAACCGTGATCGGGCCAAGGTCGTACTCGACCCACGCCCCATCCATTTGTGTGCGCGTAGGCTTTAACTCCAGCGTCTCCTGATAAAATTTTCGCGCGCGTTCTTTATCGGAAACGGCAATGGCAACGAACGCCACTTCATTTGTAATCATTTGCAGATTCCTTTCTCGTTTTCGGATTTGAGTTTGTGAATTATCAATTTGTTACCATTCGGATCTTGAATGATTGCCATTCGGCAAACGGGCGACTCAACCTCGTCATACCGAATCTTGTGTTCTTTCAACTGAGCGATTGCACCCTCCAAGCTTTCGACCTCTAACGCTGCGGCTGTGCCTTGATCAGATGGTTGCCAGTCACTGCCGACGTTAGCGATCGCAATAACACCCGTCCCAACCGGATATTCGGTCCATTTCTCGCCGGTCATTTCCGGATCCGGCTTTAAACCAAGAACGCCCTCGTAGAAAGCACGGGCTTCCGCCATGTCCGTTACCGGAATTCCAACAAACGCGATGTTTTTAACCTTCATGTGTAATCACTTCGGCGATGCGTCATCGCACCGCTTTCATTGTACAGCGTCATGATTCCGACTTCGACGCAGCAACGACTTTTTGTGCTGCGTCTGCCAGGTCGTCCGCTGCGATTAGCGCGAGGCCGCTTTCCTTCAACAGCTGCTTGCCTCGTTCGACGTTGGTTCCTTCCAAACGAACGACGAGCGGCACCGACAGCTTCACTGTTTTCGCGGCGTCGATGATACCCTGCGCGATTACGTCGCATTTCATGATGCCTCCAAAAATGTTTACAAGAATCGCTTTCACTTTCCTATCAGCGATCAGGATTTTGAACGCTTCGGTCACCTGCTCTTCCGTCGCACCACCGCCGACGTCGAGAAAGTTAGCCGGTTCGCCGCCGTAAAACTTAATGATGTCCATGGTAGCCATTGCCAGACCGGCGCCGTTAACCAGGCAGGCTATATTGCCGTCGAGCCCAATGTAATTCAGTCCGTGTTTTGACGCTTCGACTTCGCGCGGATCTTCCTCCGCTATGTCGCGCATCGCACCGATCTCCGGATGGCGGTACAACGCGTTATCATCAAAGTTAAACTTGGCATCCAGCGCGAGGACTTCGCCTTTCTTCGTAACGACCAATGGGTTGACCTCCACCATCGAGCAATCGTACGCAATGAAAGTGCGATAAAGTCCTTCGAATAACTTTGACGCGTTCTTTACCTGCGATGATTCGAAACCCAGTTGTTTTGCCAGTTTCCGCGCCTGGTATGGCTGCAGGCCGGCTAACGGGTTAATCGGCTCCCGAATAATTTTCTCGGGCGATTTCGCCGCAACGGATTCAATTTCGACGCCGCCTTCCGTGCTGGCGACAATCACAGGCGCAGCCGTCGCGCGATCGAGCAGGATCGCAAGATAAATTTCCCGGGCAATATCGGCCGATTCTGCAACCAGCACTTTATTTACCTTGCGACCGACGGGACCGGTCTGGTGGGTCACCAGAATTTGTCCGAGCATTTTCACCGCAACGTCCCGAACTTCATCGGACGCTTTGCGAACGTGCACGCCGCCTTTAAAGCCATTTTTGAAAGTACCCTTACCGCGCCCGCCGGAGTGGATCTGAGCCTTAACAACGATATCGACGTTACCCAGTTCACGCGCGATTTGCTCCGCTTCGTCGAGTGTCGTCGCGACTCTGCCGCGCGTCGTCGCCACATCGAACTTCTGCAACAACTCTTTGGCTTGGTATTCGTGAATGTTCATCGGGTAACTACGATGCCCAGACGGGCAGAGTGGAATAGCCCGCACTCTGCATCGCAGCAACGATTTTTCTTTTTCGAATTGGCTTGCGTCGCAGAAATCGAGCCGACTACGGTGGCGACCATGAAAAACTCAATGAGACTGTTGACATTATCCGGCGCACTCTTGGTTATGCTCGCGTTCACAATCGTGGCAGCCACGCCCGCGCAGGAAAAGGCATTTACGGACAAATACAAGGCAGCAATGGAAGGCAAGGACACCACAGCGCTGGAGGCTTTTCTTTATACACAAGGCTCCGACCCCGCCGCGCTCGAGTTTTACAAGATGATGCAATCCGGTGGCGCGGGCGGAAAAATCACCAGCATCGAGCTTGTTAATCTCACGCCCGAGGACGTTAAGAAAGCAACGACGCCAATGGACGGTCCGACGGGCAAAGTCTGCTTGAATCTTAAACCGACGAAAAAGCTCGTAATGAAAGTTGAGCAAAAGGACGCAAACGGCAGCTCATCCAGTAGCTCCGAAAACTTCGTCGCCGAGAAGGATGGCAAATTCGTGATCCCAGTGCCGGGACCATGTAAGTAGCATTGCGCGGAAGATAGCGGGCAAAAGTGATGCGGGGACGCTTCGCGCCCCTAAAGCTTGCGTGATTGAAAGGTAGGGGCGGTTTACCTGAACCGCCTTGGCGATTGAAGTCAATCGCCGCTACCTATGCCGAAATTCTCTCATGTTGTTTTGTAGCCGGCGATCGGACTGAGTTCGTCCTGATTACCGAAAGTCGGCGAGCACTTTCCGATTCGCACGAAGTGCTTTTGGAGTGCGACGAGTCCTCGCGTCGCTTTTCCCGCCAACGCGTGTTTTCCTGACGCAAACGAGCCGCGGTTAGCTTCGTTCTTCTTTGAACAGCGTGCCGACGGTGCGTTGATCGGTTGGTGGTTCCAGCGAGTTAACGAAATTGCGAAACCGTTCAGAGAAAACTTCAGGCCGTAGCTTCCAGTAATGGGCCATTCCCTGCGCGACGACGTAATGTCGAAGCAGTCCGTGCCAGCCCTCGAACAGGTCCTTGTCCATCATTCCGTAAACATGATGGAAATGGATGGTCTCAAACGCTTTCAAGAACTGGTAAGCAGCATGGAAAAATCGCGCCCGCTCTTCGATCGAGAGTGCGCCGATATCTTCGAGCCCGATGCGCCAGATTCGTTCCAGTTCTGCGTTTTCCATCAAAGGCTTCGTCACATCGCGCAGGGCGCTTGCCGCGGCGTCTTGCATGGCAAGCCTGGCCACCCGCGTGCTTTGATGCACCTGCGCAGCCAGATATAAAACTGACGCAACAACGGCCAGCGAGCCGATCAATTGCGAGATGGCGCTAATCGCATCCCACTGGATCGTTGTTGCAACCATGCCCATTAGGAGTTCCGCGCTGAAAGATATTTTGTCACAGATTAACACGGATTTTCACGGATGTGGCTCGGTGCTTCTAATCCGTGTTTAGTCTGCGCACATCCGTGGCTCAGTTCCGATTCTCCTGGTTCGGCTCTTCAGCGATTTTAAGAACAATTTTACCGCGCGTGTGCCCAGTCGCCACTTGCTGCTGTGCCTTCGTCGCTTCCGAAAGCGGAAATGTTTGGGACACGATTACCTTGATTTTCTTGTCATCGATCAGTTTGCCGATCTCGGCGAGCTCTTCTGAATTTGGCTCAACACTCAGGGGAGTGCCACGGATGCCGTGCTTCTCCAGTTCGGACTCCTTTGGGCGTGCAACGAGTGAAACAATAATGCCGCCCTTCTTCACCACACCATATGAACGTGCGAGTGTGTCTCCGCCAATCGAATCAAGCACTACATCAACATCCTTCGCGACATCCTCGAACTTTTGCTTCGTGTAATCGACTGTGATGTCCGCGCCGAGTTGCTTCAGGAAATCCTGATTCGCAGTTGAAGCTGTCGCGATGACCTTCGCTCCGCGTGCCTTGGCAATTTGAATTGCAAACGAACCGACTCCGCCTGATCCGCCGTGTATGAGTACGGTCTGACCGGCTGCCAGCTTTGCCGTGTCGATTAGCGCCTGCCACGCTGTTATGGCCACTATCGGTACCGCTGCTGCTTCCACATACGTAAGCGATTTCGGCTTGGGTGCTACTTCGCGTTCGGTCACAAGCGCGTATTGCGCGTAGCCGCCGCTGTCGTCCAGGCTGACATAGGCGAACACCGGATCGCCCGCGTTGAACTTCGTTACCTTACTTCCAGCTTTTTCAACAACGCCTGCGACATCGCCGCCGAGAATTATGGGAAACGCGCGCTTTCCCTCTTTATCGAACATTCCCGATCGGATCATGCCATCCACCGGGTTTACACCAGCTGCGATTACACGGATAAGCAGTTGATCATCACTGGGTGCTGGTCGCGCGATGTCTTCGTATTTCAAAATCTGCGGGCCCCCGTACTCATGAATGACAACAGCTTTCATGGTTCGTGTGACGGACTGAGCGAACAATACTGTGGGTAAAATCCCCGCCACAACAGCGGCAGTAAACAGCAGTCGTCTCAATGTAGACATAATG
The DNA here is from genome assembly GCA_036264275.1 of Candidatus Udaeobacter sp. Taxonomy (GTDB): domain Bacteria; phylum Verrucomicrobiota; class Verrucomicrobiia; order Chthoniobacterales; family UBA10450; genus Udaeobacter. The sequence continues at coordinate 8,108 of DATARG010000270.1, forward strand.
GTCGCACAGAGTGGGCAATACTACTGGCTCTTTATAAACGTGTGAAACACAAGACGCCATTTGCGTTCCCGCTTAGTCCACACGCTGGCGACGTTATAGATACCGGATGCGTCCTGTCCGTTGTGCGTGGCTTGCGTCGTTACTTTGTACGTCACCAGTGCCATGTTCGCACTCGGGAATACTACTTTCATGTCCGCAAAGGAGTTGTCAGAGACATCGTATTTTGGCACGTCCGCAAGTTCGGAATCGACATTTTTGAAGCCTTCTGCGTCAAGGCCAACGAACTCCGGCGCCAAATATTTTTTAAACGTCTCCAGTTGCTTGTTCTTGAATGCTTCCGTGACGATTTTCTCCAAAGCGACTATCGCTTTTTCTCTCTGTGCAGTCTTCATCTGCCTGCTTGGAGTCGGTGCAGCGAAGCACGTCGAAACAGCCATGGCCATTGCCACACAAGTGATGACTTGTCGTTTCATAATTGAATCTAGACCCGTAGCAAAGTGTTCGTCGACATTTTGAATTAGCTGGTATTTCAACGGTCCCGCTCAAATGGACGGTGGTTGCGGCGGTTCGGGCGGTGGATTCGGTAAATGCGCGGGCGTCGCAGAAACGGACGGTAACGGTAGTAAAATCGGCGAAAATTCCGGCGGCGTAAAGCCGGCCCATACATCGTAATCGGGACCGAGCTGCCGAAGAAATAAAAGCGAGAAGGCAACAAGCGTAATTGGAATTGGCAAAAGTATCACTGTGCCGACGTACGGAATCGCAGCGATGCAACAAGTCGCGCATGTTACCGCACAACTGAGCATAACCGCGGCGACTCCTAACAGCAGAAGAAACAAAACGTAAAGCAGGATCGGCCCGGGATAGGAACTTACCAAGTCCACGACTCGGGCAAACGCAAGCCGCGCGCGGCAGCGTTGCCGGTACATAATTGGGACCATCAATTGAGAGGCAAGGGCCCAAACGAAAGCAAAGCA
>DATARG010000286.1:0-4190 GCA_036264275.1 Candidatus Udaeobacter sp.
CAAGAACGTTCATTCAGGGGTTGCGCACGTTCTCGCTACGTTCAACAACACTGTCGTCACGATCACTGATCTGAAGGGCAACGTGATCGGGTGGTCGAGCGCTGGCACGGTTGGCTTCAAGGGTTCGCGCAAAAGCACCGCTTACGCGGCCCAAATGGTGGCTCAGGATGCCTCGCGCCAGGCAATGGGCCATGGGCTCAAAGAAGTAGAAGTGTTGGTCAAAGGCCCGGGAGCGGGACGCGAATCCGCTGTGCGCGCTTTGCAAGCCATAGGGCTCGATCTCACGGTGATTCGCGACGTTACGCCGGTGCCGCACAACGGTTGTCGTCCGCCGAAACAGCGCCGCGTCTGATGTTATAATTCATTAATTCTCAACTATCAGCTTCTTGAAATGGCCAGATACACAGGACCAAAAACGAAGGTAAGCAGGCGTTATGGCGTGCCGCTCTTCGGTTCGTCGAAAGCGTTGGAACGGAAGAATTATCCACCCGGCATCCACGGCCCGAGGGGCTCCCGGCGCAAGCAATCCGATTACGCGATTGCCCTCGGTGAAAAACAGAAACTGCGCTATCAATACGGGCTGTTAGAACGACAATTCCGTCGCATTTTTCAGCGTGCATTGCGCAAGCGTGGTGTCACCGGTGAAACGCTTCTCCAGTTGCTTGAAACGCGACTTGATAATGTTGTTTATCGCCTTGGGTTTGCCAACACGCGCAGTGCAGCGCGCCAACTCGTGTCGCATGGCCATGTGCTCGTGAACGGGCGTCGCGTCAACGTGGCTTCGTGTAATGTGAAAGCGGGCGACGAGATTACGATTAAGGACAAACCTAAATCGCGTCAATTGGTGTTACGAAATCTCGATCTCACCCAAATTGCCCCCGTGCCCGACTGGCTCACAGTCGATCGCGACGGTCTCAGCGGCAAAGTTGCGCGCATCCCGTCCCGGGAAGAGATGCAGCCAATCGTGAACGAACAGCTAGTCGTCGAGCTCTACTCTCGCTAAAAACGCCTGGCGGCGAAATTCCTATTGTCTCGAGCATTGCTTGGGATAAGTCCGAATTGGACGACAATTTCGTCTAATTCGCGTTAGGCATATGCAACAGCGCATTTGTCGAAGTTGCCATGGCTAACGTCTCCTTGACGGTAGTTTCGATAACTGACTCATTTCGATAAACGAAATCGACTCCGCCATGAACTTATCTGATCTTATCCATGCTACTTCTAAGCCTTATTCCGCTTTGCAGCGGAAGATTGATTTTCACAACTCGCTTTTTTTCTCGCGGAGCCTGGCTTTTAACATGGAGGCGCAGACTCAGTCGAATTGGTGCTGGGCGGCGACGGCGCGCAGTGTATCGCATTACTACTGGTTTTTCAGCCGATGGTTCGCAATGCAACATCGCTTGCGCGGAGCTGAGCCTGACAACCTGTTGCGATGCGCCGGTGCCGGATGCGTGAAACGTGAACTGGTGGCTGGCCAAGGCGCTGCAGCGAACGCAGAATTTCGTGAGCGTGACGGGGCTGGTCGATTTCGCGACAGTGAAAGCGGAGATCGATGCGGGACGCCCCGGTGCGGGCGCGGATCGGATGGAGTGGTGGTGGCGGGCATTTCTGCGTGATTTATGGTTACACGGCGGGGCTGTTTGGCGATAACTACTTCGACATCGATGATCCGATTTATGGAAAGTCGCACCTGACGGTTTCTGACTTCAGCAATAACTATCAAGGCGCCGGCACATGGACGGACACTGATTTCACGAAAAGCCACATCGACTTTATGTTTATCCTTCCGATGCTTGTGGATCAGGAAATTCTGCTACACATCTGGGAGCAGCGGCCGTTGCTCGGGGTAAAAGCGGGGTTGCCTGTGGAGCGGATCGAGGACACGAAAGGACGGTCGCTCGGACTCGCGCATCCAGTATTCACGCTAGGGTTGGAGGCGCTGCGAGAAGGGGTTCCGAGCGCAGCACAAACGGGTGTGCGCGTGATCGAAACTGTTTGTTCATTTTCTGTTCGCGGCTGAGGCGGGGACTTGGACTCAACGGCACTCGCCGCGGTGACCGCCGCTACGAATTTTCCAAGAGTTCCAGCGCTTTGTCGTAGCTGCGGCGCTGAAGATAATGCGCCAATTTAGTATCGACCGGTTGCGGTAGCGCGCCTTGCAACTCTTCGATCTTTTCCGAGACCGTTCGCAAGCGTGCCATGTGTGCGTCCGGATTCCGGCGACTTTGTTCGTTGTGAATGATCGCGAGGCGCTCTCGCAGCGCCTGCGCCAGGTCGGCCAAAGCACTTTCCATTGTGTATTGCTGTTGTTATTGGTTTAGCGCCGAGCCTCGGCCAGCAACTGGCGCTTCGCTTCGAGCCAATCGGATTCCCCGTCGCCAGGCAAAGCGAATCTGCGCCTGCGTTCGGAAATAAAATAGGCCCGGAGGCGAACGGCATCGTCTGAAGGGTCCCCGGACGCAGGCGTTACATCCGTCTGTGGAGATGCTGAAATGTGCGCAGTTCGCCTGCTGGTATCTCTTTTCGCGCTCGGCTTGCGCGGCTTCTTGGCCGTGGTTGCACGTCGTGGTGCCTGGCGCTTGCCAGTCTTCTTTGTCGTTGCGGGCGCGTCTGAGTCCGGGGCGGTCTGATTTGTATTTTCGGTAAATTTCGTTTTTTTCGGCACAGGTGTTCAGTCGTTAAATGATTTCAACTCGTTTATCGTTCATCGGGTCGTTCGCAAGTGCTTTCTCGTTCGCCTTATTAAATCGCGTAAGTTGAGAAAGAAATGACCGGAATAAAACAGTTCGTTTTCCGCTGGGCTGCCACCACGATTGCCGTGATGGTCGCCTCGTCCCTAATTCGCGGGATCCGTTACGACACGGTTGCTGCGGTCATCGGGGCGTCACTTTTGCTTGGTATTCTCAACGCCTTTGTGCGGCCGTTTCTGTTGATCCTTAGCGCACCGGTCATTCTTATTACATTGGGTTTGTTCATTCTCGTTTTAAACGGACTTTTGCTGCTTCTGGTACCCAATGTCGTTGGTGGATTTCATGTAGATAGCTTTTGGAGCGCGTTCTGGGGCGCGATTGTGATAAGCTTCGTGAGCTGGGTTTTAAGCGCTTTTTTCCGCGGGAGCGATGGACGCGTGCATATATTGAGGCATCATACCGAGACACGCCGCGTACGAGGTCGAGTGCTTGAGGACGAGGAGCGTTAGCGAGATTCGATTTGACGGATTAATCGAGATATTTACTGAGCCGAAAACGGAGTTCTGTGCGCGCGCGAAAAAGAACGCTTTTGACGGCTGGCACAGAGAGATCAAGGACCTCGGCGATTTGTTCGTAGCTAAGCTGTTGATACCTGCGCAGCACGAGCGCCATCCGTTGGGTCTCTGGGAGCCCCTGAATCGCTTCCTCGATCGCCTCCAGCAGTTCTGATTCCAAAAGAGATGCGTCCGGCGCGAGGTTCGCCTCATCCTTCAAAGGTGGATCTTCCACTCCCGGCTCTGATTGCAGCGCAACATGAGGGCGTCGCTTCGTGCGGCGCATTTCGTTAAACACCAGATTGCGAGTAATTTTCAACAGCCAGGTCGTAAACTTGGCGCGCGGAACATACCGACGCGCGCTTTTCCAAACCCGGATAAATACCTGCTGCGCGATGTCTTCCACGTCGGAACTGCTGCCGAGCATGCGCGCGACCGTGCCCGCCACCAGCGTCTGATGCTTCGCGATGAGCTGTTCAAACGCCTGGGTATCACCTTGGCCGACCAACTGCATAAGCCGCACGTCATCGGCATCTTCTTCCGATCTGCCCCTATTTGCTTGATCGCTTTGAGACATCGTGACTTAGACGTTGGCCCAGGGCAAAACTTGCCAGAAAAATGAAGCCCGGTCTTCCACCATCCTCGTAGCCATCGTTTTTGTTGCAACCCGCGAGCGCCCTGTGCATGCTTCATGCGCGATTAACCAGAGTGAGCCGATGAACTACCGCCTTATTCCAAAAGAACTCAAACCGATCGCTCAGAAGGTTGAGGCGCAGCAGCGCATTTCAGAAGCGGACGCTCTGGTCCTTTACAGTGCGCAAGATCTTAATGCTCTTGGAATTATCGCCAATTTGACGCGCGAGCGGAAAAACGGCAATTACGCAACGTATATCCACAATCGCTACATCAATTACTCGAACATCTGCATCTTATCGTGCCAGTTCTG
>DATARG010000293.1:0-6552 GCA_036264275.1 Candidatus Udaeobacter sp.
TTTTACGACCCACGACAGCGGCAAAACGTGGACGGAAATCGTGAATAGAATACCGGGCGGGCAGATCGTAAACGCAGTTCGCGAAGATCCGGAAAGCAAAGGTCTGCTGTTCGCCGGGACTGAGAAAGGTGTTTACGTCTCCTTCGACGACGGCGCGAACTGGGAATCGTTGCGATTGAATCTGCCGGCTAGTTCGGTGCGCGATCTAATTGTGAAGAACGACGATCTCGTCGTGGCTACGCATGGTCGCGGTTTTTGGATCCTCGACAACATCACGCCGCTCCGGCAACGAAAACCTGTAGCGGGGGTCGGTGACATCGGTGCACATCCGAACGCAACCGAAACCGCGGTCAGCGCCCACGGCTATACCGGCAGTCTGTTGTTCAAACCGCAGACAGCATTGCGCGTCCGCGCGAATCTGAACACAGATACGCCATTGCCGCCGGACGAACCGGCCGGAGAAAATCCGCCAGAGGGCGCAATGATCGATTATTTCCTTTCCAAGGATGCAAGTGGTCCCGTCACGATCGAAATCAAAGATGGCAAAGGTCAGTTGATCAGAAAATGTTCGAGCGCTGACAAGCCGGTCGAGGCGAATCCCAAGCGGTTGAGAATTCCGAGCTATTGGATTCGGTCGCCGCAATCGGTTTCCACAAAAGCAGGGATGCACCGTTTTTTGTGGGACATGCATTACACGCCGATCGCGGGTGTGGACCCTGACTTTCCGATTTCGGCGACGTATCGCAACACTGCGCCGCAGGCAACCTCACCCTGGGTGGTGCCGGGCGATTACTCAGTTACACTCACTGTCGACGGTAAAACTCTCACCCAGCCATTGACAGTCGCGATGGATCCCCGTGTCAAAGCGGCGGCAGCGGATCTCCAGGAACAGTTCGATCTCTCGTGGCGATTGTATCAGCTGCGGCTGAAGCTGGCGCCGATGGGTAAGAAGTTCGACGACATCGGCGAACAGTTAACGAAATTGAAGGCGCGAGCGGCGGAGCGACCTGACCTTACGCAAAAACTGGAAGACTTCGTCCACACACTCATGAAATTTGGGCCGCCGCATCCGCGGCCCGGTGCGCCACCGTCGCTCTTTGTTTTAGATTCGACGACGCACTTGTTCGACGACATCCAAGGCGCAGACGCTGCGCCAACAGCCGCGACCAAAGCCGCCGTCACTGATCTCGAAACGAAGATCGGACCAGTCATGGAGGGTTGGCGCAAATTACTGGAATCGGATTTTCCCGCGTTGAATGAACAACTCAAGCAAGCGGGATTTCCGGAAATCAAAACAGAAGGCGAGCCACCGATGCGGTAACGAGCAACGCAACGGTAGGGACATCGCGCCGCAATGTCCGGACTGCGCAGCGGGGGCATCCTTACCGCGTTTGTTCTTAGTGCCAGTGATTGTGGCGCGCACGCCAGTAAGCGGGTCGGCCGTAAAACCGACGCGCGCCGTAGTATCCATACCGCGGTCCATAATAGCCATAACCCGGGCCGAAGAAGACGCCGAAGCGAATTGGCGGAGGCGGAACGTAAAACACAGGACGCGGCGGCGGTGGCGGCGCGTAATTGTAACTCGGCGCGGGAGCGCGATATGGCTCGACCATATCTGTCCCTGCGTTCGAACGAACAGCACTTCCAAACCCGAATGCGAATACTGCCAATATTATAACGATGAATTGTTTCCCCATGGTTGTTGTCCCTTTTGTTGTTCGGCCGATTTAACCCGAGGACGGCTGCGAAGTTTCCAAGAAACTCACGGTCCGAATAGAGCTCCCTGCGGCACCCGGTGGGCGTCGGTAGAGATCAGAACGGCGCACGGCGCCGTGGCTACAGAGATTGGATCCTATTTCTTCTCGACCAGTGGGAGGTACGCCGCGTACCCTCTGTCTTTCATTTGGTCAACGGGAACGAAATGAAACGCGGCCGAGTAAACCACGTAACGCTGTCCGGCGGGCGAATTCGGATCGGGAAAGACATGGCCAAGGCGGGCATTACTTCGCTTCGCTCGCACCTGGGTGCGTTGCATCTCGTTTGTGTTATCAGGCACCTCGACGAGAAGATCTTTTGAGATCGGCTTCGTGAACGTGGGCAGACCGACTTTGCCGTCGAATTTGTCGACCGAAGCGAACAGCGGTTCGAGGCTAATGACGTCGACGTAAATACCGACCTTCTCGCTGTTCCAGAACTCATTTTGAAAAGGTGTTTGCGACCCGTTCTCCCGGACCACGCTCCATTCCTCGGCCTTCAACCGGCCTTTCAAAACAGTGTCGCTCGGCACGGGTCGGTTAGGATCGAACGTTGTGGTTTCCTTCTTTTCTTTCTGCGTCAGAAAGAAGAAGTAAATCCCGACGACGGCGAGCAGCACAGCTATGCCGGCACCAACGTACGTACTGAGTGCCGATTTTTCCTCGCTGGTGATTCGGCCCCCATGCATCGGTCGCGAACGTTATTGAATCCGCGATCAACGGCATCCGTCAAGACGGAATGCGATTAACTTTTGTTTTTCGCATGGCACATCGGGACTGAAGTTGAATTTGGAGGTTTGGTGCCTCAAGACATGGGTCTTGCCCCCAAGAATCGCGTGTGATTGGCTAGCCCAAAGTTTATGGCCAGAGAATTTAAACCGGTGCGGTTTTTTGTGATGATGGCCGTCGCGGCGTTTGTCGTATGCGGTGTGACGGCTTTCTATACGAAGCGCGCAGAGCACGGCCGCACCGCGGAGGAACGACAGGCGTATTGGATCGGCGAGAAAGCGGGAGAACAAGCGCCACGCGACGCGAAATTGCCTACACCCGCGGAGTTGAACATGATCGCTCAGAAACAGTTCGAGCAGCAGGGATCGGGTGACAAGTCGAATTGGGATCTAGCGTGGGAACACGGCTATGAGGAGGGGTTCAACAAGACGCATGCGCACGAGTGAAGCGATAAACCAATATTGTAGCCACGCTGCTGTTGGGGCGTTCATAATGCCATATGACGCGCTTTGGAGCGCGCAGCGCCGTGTCTAGAGCAGTGCACCGCACAAAATTACGATAATGCAGTTGTCGGAGAAGTTTGAAGAAGGACTGATTTATGCGACGCACGCGCATGGGAATCAGACACGCAAGAAAACGGGCATTCCGTTCGTTGCGCACATTCTTGGCGTGACTGCCATCGCGCTTGAGTACGGCGCGAATGAAACCGAAGCGATCGGCGCGCTGCTCCATGACACCGTGGAAGATTGCGGTGGCGCCGAACGATTGCGGGATATCAAGGAAAGGTTTGGCGATGACGTCGCTAAAATCGTGGATGGATGCACCGATACGTATGAGACGCCAAAGCCACCGTGGCTGGAAAGAAAACGAGCTTACATTGAGCATCTCAAAGATTCGGATTCATCAACGCGGCTTGTATCGGCGTCAGATAAATTGCATAACACGCGCGCAATCCTGGCTGAGCTTCGACGACATGGTCTCGAAGTGTTCGAGCGGTTCGGGGGCAAAAAAGAGGGTACCGTTTGGTATTATCGAACGCTTGTGACCGCGTTTCGCCAGCATGGCGAACATTCGGATCTCATCGACGAACTAGATCGTGTCGTGAGTCGAATTGAGAGGTTTGTGCGAAAATACTGAAGCTTTGCCGGCCATGAATTAACACAGATATGACCCAGGAGGCGTCTGACACTGACGCCTTGCAGTTAGCGTGTTACAGAGGCTTGTAATCTGTGTTCGATCTGTGTTCATCTGTGGCTGAGAAATGAAAGCACGACCCGTAATCAAATGGGCGATCGGCATAATTGCTGTTGTAGTTTTTCTCGGGGCTAGCGCAATGGTCTTGCTTTTCGTCGTCGGTTTTTGGTCGTTGGAAAAGGGCGAGCAACATCGCCGCGAATTCCAGGCGGAGCTGGATTCGGGGAGATGGGATTTTGGCGAGCAACCGGCGTTGTTCGCTGTCGCGCAAGGTATCGTGAAGAACGATTCACAGGCGATTCGCCAAGCGGCAAAGAGCGTGCCGGATTTGCAAGCGCCCGGAAGAGACGGCGCGACACTACTCAATTTCGCCGTGATGCAATCGTGGCGGCGACCGGAATCAATCGAGGCGGTTAAGACATTGCTTTCTCTGGGCGCGGACCCGAATTACACGAATGGCTATCGGAACTCTTTCGCCATGGCGAATGCGGTGCATTCGTCGGCGCCAGTTCTGCGTGCGATGCTGGAGGCGCGCGGAAATGCGAATAGCCTCGACGAGTTTCGCCGACCAATAGTGTTAATGAACTGGTACCTTGGTTACTACACAGATCAGGCGCGATCCCGACTTGAGCTGCTCCTTGATCACGGCGTTGATGTGAATTCGGTGATGCCAGCAGATCAGTCGGACTCCGCAGGTTATCCATTGCTGCTTTATCGAACGGCAATGGGAATGAAAGACAATCCCGCGTATGCAGATGCGTTGCTATTACTCCAGCGTGGCGCGGATCCGAATCGTTCGGCGGCTGACGGTATCACGCTTGGAAAAATGCTAAAGGACTACCGGTCGAACTTTGAGCGGGCGCATAAATCGCCTCCAACCGAATTCGCCGCGCTTTGGGACTGGGCCGAGCAACACGGAATCCTCCAGTAAATTCGCTGAGTCCGCGGCTTAAGATACGAGCAAGAAACGTTGACTCGTAACCTATGATTTGAAATCGCGCTCATGAACGGAAAGTCACATAAAGCGTTTCCATGGATCTGGTACTTGCTGGCGCTTTGTATCATCGTGGCCTTCGCGTTTGCACCGATAGGGTCAGTGATGTTATGCGCCACAATTGCGAACGCGTATGGGTGCAAGGTGGATGAAGGTTCGGTGCATCCCTGCATCATCAACGGCCACGATTATGGCGAGTTGCTTTATTCACTCGGCGTTATGGGGTGGTTGATGCTTGTTAGTCTTCCAGGTGGGTTATTCGCTTTTGTCGGCTGGCTGATTTTTCTGATTTTGCATCGTGCCAGCTGGCGGAAACGAATTTCTGCCGGAGTTCCTCCTCCGGTTCCGCCGCCGTCTACGGTAGCATGAGAATTTGCGCGCTGCGTTTTTTGCTTCGCTACTTGCCGCGCACAGCAGACGCCGGTCGTTAGATCGCTCGAGCCAGGCGTCACGCCTAACCGCGTTCGACTAGCAATCGCAGCTTTTGCCGCAATTGCATGCCTTGCCACTATTCATCGGGCAATTTTTGCCGGTCTTCTTGCACGAGGGTTGGTCCGCTGACAGCGCGCTTGCGCAGATCATCGCAGCAACAATGGAACAGACAATTTTAGTGTACCTCTTCATACAGATTCAAATCTTCTCCAGGACTGAAAGTTGCGCGAAAAGAAATTCATGAGCCGTGATGCTTTGGACTGCTACGATTTGCAGTTCGAGCTTCGAACAAGCGAAACGTTGAGTGAAGCCCGCCACATGAATGATTTTCTGCTCCGACAAGAGCTGAGGAAACGACTTCGATTTGGCGAACCCGAGAATTTCATGCCTGCGAGTGCGACTGCGTCGTAGTTCGGTTGCTGAGAATCAGCCTACGCTATTTTACGCGATCCACGATCGCGTAACGAGCCGGGATGCGAGCAAAACGACGAATGCCGCGACACAAAGCCACGCGAACCAATCGCCGGTTTGCGCGTAGAATGTTTCCAAGGGCGCGACGTTTAGCATTCCGCTTATCGACACAAAGCGGTCGGGCGCGGTTGCCGTCTCCGCCAGGATGCGTCCACGATTATCGCTGAGAGTTAAAAGACCGTTGCGCGCCGAACGCGCGAGCGCGAACCCGTCTTCAACTGCGCGCAATACGGCCATGCGCGAGTGTAACCATCGATCGACGTTAAAGTCCCAGGCGGGAACGAGCATCAGGTCCGCGCCGTCTGCGGCGTATTCACGGCTTAGTGTCGGAAAATCCATGTCCTTGCAAATTTGAAGTCCCCAGCGCCCGGATGGCTGATCCAGAGTGATTCGCTTGTCGCCTGATTTTTCGGGCTCGATTCCCGGGATCAGATGATGCTTGTCGTAATTTGCCTCTAATTTTCCATCCGCCGAATAAAAGCGGGACGAGTTGAAGGAGCCGGAGGACGTTTTCCGAACGAGGCCGAGGACAACCGCAGCACGTATACTAGTTGCAGCGGAAGAAAACAGCGCGTCGACTTCCGGTAACGCGCTCGCGCTAACGCGTGCGATTTTTTCGGGGAGAACAACAGCCTGCGTTCCAGTCGGAGTAACACGGCGAATTTCGTTGGCGTACTCATGCAACAATTGCAGCGCCTGCTCTTCAGAGCCGAGATAAAGGCTCATCGGCACGTCTTTGGCGAGGAGCGCTACGGCGACAGGTTCAGCTGCAGGATTCGACTGCAATCGCCATTCGCCAAATACAAGCACTACGGAAATCACGAACCCCACAGCGATCGCCAACCCTCGGCGCTGCGAGAGTTTGCCTGCGCCGCTGATCAGTGTCGCAACCGTACTGGCAAACAAAAACACCACAAAGCTGATTCCCCAAAGGCCAGTGACCGAAGCAATCTGGATCAGCGGCAGAAAATCCAGTTG
>DATARG010000060.1:0-7807 GCA_036264275.1 Candidatus Udaeobacter sp.
GAGAGTTCGGCCGCGCAGCACAGATTTGAAAAAACTCGATGCAGCGCCGGATTGGTACGTGCAGGCGAAAAGCTCTCCGTACTTCACAAACCTCGAACCACAAGAAGCAGCATCGGCAGATGGAACAAGTTCGCCTGCTGAGTCGGCGTCACCGAGCGCAACGTCAGTTCCGACTTACAAATCGCCAGATGGCTCCTTCGAAGTGATTCTGCGTGAAGATCCGAACGACGAAGACGACCAGATCGACGGCCCCGGTCATGGAAAGCATTTTGTGTTGCGGGATTTGAAAACCGGGACGGAAACCCAGTTCTCCAGGATCCCGGGATTTTACGGCGCGTTCGAGCTTCTTCACGACAGCCAGGATGAAAGTCGCCGTTTCCTTTTCGATGGTCCGCTGCGGCTCGCATTTTTCGATTTGCACCTCAACAGCACCGATGGCGACACGGTGTTCGCGCTCGATTTGACGGCGCCCCGACTCGTTAGGCTTTCACCGAACTGGGCAACGCCGATTCCGCTTCCTGGCGAACCGGCCTTTCTCACATTCACGGAGAACCGTTACGTTCCCATCGCAGGCAGCAAAAAGACGGCGAATTGCTCTTACATAGAGCGATGGGATGACAAGCTGAACCACATTCGTTACGCGCGCGAAAAATCCGCTGCGGTCTGTTATGGCATGTCAATGTATCGGCCGGGTCTGACGCCGGCGGTGATCACGTTGCGTCGAAGCTCGGAATGAGAAAAACATTTGCTGTCATTCTGAGCAAAGCGAAGCTGCAACGCAGCGGACGAAGTCCGCGACGCCAGGCTTTCAATCTCGGACCAAATTCGTGCGACTGCTCGCAAACAGAGAGAGACTGAGATGTTTCGCTTCGCTCAACATGACAGCGCGACCTTTTTTGTGAGGCATCGAACATCTCGTGGCATTGTCGTCCTACTACTAGGTTGCGTTGCGTTAGTGCCAGCCGTCCAAGCCCAAACAGATTCATTCGGAAAACTGGCGAACGATTTCTGGTCATGGCGTGCGAAATACGCTCCATTCACACCTGACGACGTCAACCGGATCGAACGGCCTGACGGAATGCGCGATTGGTCGCGGGCAAGTATCGACCAGCGAAGAAAAGGTTTGGCCGACTTTGAAGCGCGCTGGAAGAAATTAGATCCCGCACAATGGCCGGTCCCAAAGCAGGCCGACTACAAATTGATGGGCTCAGCATTGTCCCGCGTTCGCTGGGAACTTGAAGTCAATCCGCGTTGGAAACGCGACCCGAATTTTTACATCGAACAAACGCTCACCGCGCTGACGGAAGCGCTCACGGTGCCGGCGCCGTACGATGAAGCGCGTAGCCGCGAGATTCTCACGCGCATCGAAAACATCCCGTCGATCCTGCAGCAAGGCTCGGAAAATCTTGAGAATCCGCCGGCACCGTTCGCAACCGTCGCGGCCCAGAGTCTTGACGGCATTCGCGAACACTTGCGCACCATGGCGAGCGCGCTCGTTGGATCGACCACTCTGAAGCCACAAGAGTTAAACGCCGCAACCGATCGCGCGGCAGAAGCGCTCGAAAAATTTCAGCAACAGCTCAAAGACAAGCTCCCGAAGCTTGCGCAACAAACCGCGCTCGGTCGTGACGCGTACATCTGGCTTTTACGCAATGTAGCGTTGATGCCGTTCACGCCGGAGGAACTGCTGGCCATGGGACGTCAGGAATGGAACCGGGCGGTGGCGTTTGAAGCGTACGAAAAGAACCGGAATAAAGATGTGCCGCCGCTTAAAATCGCGACGAATATCAATAGCTGGATCAAAGATGCAGCTCACAAAGAACTTCAAATCCGCAAGTTTCTCGAGGAGCACGGCATTCTTACGGTACCGCAGTGGGTTCAGCATTACACGCTCTGGCCAACGCCAGATTATTTGCGCGCGCTTGAGTTTACTGAACACGACGATTTCACCTCGGCGTCACGATTAAATGAGAATTGCATCCGTTACGTGCCTGAGCCGTCGGAAAAGCTTGGTTACTTCTGGCGCGCGACAGCGATGGATTCACGTCCCATCACCGTCCACGAAGGAATTCCCGGCCATTACTTTCAGCTTTGTCTCTCGTGGAAAAACGACGACCCGATTCGACGTCACTACTACGATTCCGGAGCTAATGAAGGGATCGGCTTTTACGCTGAGGAAATGATGTTGCAAGCGGGATTGTTCGACGACAGCCCGCACACGCGGGAGATCATTTACAATTTCATGCGGCTTCGCGCGCTCCGCGTGGAAGTGGACGTAAAACTTGCGCTCGGCGAATTCACGCTCGACCAAGCGGCAAAATATCTCCAGGAAAAGGTCCCGATGGATGAACAGACCGCTCGCCAGGAAGCGATCGCGTTCTCCACCAGCCCCGGTGGAGCTATGACCTATCAGATCGGGAAACTGCAAATCCTGAAATTCCTCGCCGACGCGCGCGTGCAGCAGGCCGACAAATTCAATCTCCGCGAGTTCCACGATTTCGTTTGGAAAAACGGCAATGTGCCGATCGCGTTGCAGGAGTGGGAATATCTAACTCGAAGGTAAGATCAGCGCTGAAAGCAAAAGTTCGTTTCGGCGAAGACGCGCCGCAACGGATGCGAAGCAACGGCCAGGCTTTCAAATCAGATCCACGCGAGCGACCGCTCCCGAATGTGAAATCCGCAGTCGGCGGTTAATCGACGACTTCGAGGCCCATCTGGCGGGCGGTACCAGCGATAATGCGGAAACCGGCTTCGTCATCGCGCGCGTTCAAGTCTTTGCGCTTGGTGTTAACGATGTCCATCACCTGTTTGCGAGTGACCTTGCCGACCTTGGTCTTGTTAGGCTCTTTTGAACCGGCGGCAATGTTGGCAGCTTTCTTGAGGAGAACGGCGGCCGGCGGACTCTTGGTGATGAATGTGAACGACTTGTCTTTGAAAACTGTGATCACGACCGGAAGAATGTCGCCGGCTTGCTTTTGGGTCGCCGCATTAAATTCCTTGCAGAACGCCATGATGTTCACCCCGCGTGGACCGAGCGCAGTACCCACCGGAGGTGCAGGGTTAGCCTGTCCCGCGGGAATTTGCAGTTTGATATGTGCGATTATTTCCTTGGCCATTGTGGTTCGTTAAAGGGTTAAAGCGTTGAAATGTTAAAGCGGAAAGCTAACCGCGTTCGACCTGCCAGTATTCCAGTTCCACCGGCGTGGCGCGACCGAAAATGGTGACGGAAACACGTAGCTTGCCACGCTCGGGATCGATCTCTTCAACGACACCAGTCTGATTCTGGAACGGACCGTCGGCGACTTTCACGGTTTCGCCGACTTCGAAACTGACTTTTGGTTTCACCTTCTCCTCGCGCTCCTTCATCTGCGCGAGCATGCTTTCCACTTCCGATTGCCGCATCGGAATGGGTTTGTCCTTGGTCCCGGCAAACCCGATCACGCCAGGTGTATTGCGGATGAAATACCAGGTGCGCCCGACCAGCTGATTATTCTCGTCGAGCAAATGCATGTTTACGATTAAATAACCGGGGAAAAATTTTCGCGTCGTTTCAGTCTTCTTACCTTTTTTGATTTCCGAGACGCGTTCGGTCGGAAGAAGCACGTCGTAAACGATGTCGCCCATCTCTTCGGTTTTGACTCGTTTCAAAATGTTCTCGCGCACTTTGTTTTCCTGGCCGGAAAGCACATGCACCACGTACCATTGATCTTTCGCTGCGAGCGCTTGTGCCATACTTCAATTTCTTGGGAGGCAATCGCGGCGCGCGCCGAAGCGGTCCGTTCCTGCCATTTTCCCTGCGAGTGTTTGTCCCATAAATCAGTGCAATCGGGTAAAGAAATGCACAACGTTCACCAGGATAAAATCGAACAATGCCACGTAACCCCCGAGCAACAGCATCGCGATTGTAACCACGATGGTCGAGTCCACCAGCTCCTTGTACCGACGGAATCCTTTTTCCTTGGGATCCCATGGCCACGAGCATTTCTGCAGCTCGATCTTCACCTCGGTGAAGAAGGTTTTGACTTTAGTCATCATTGCTTCGCCACGTGATTTCGTTACCCACACGCCAGGAGGGACTCGAACCCCCAACCGACGGTTTTGGAGACCGCTACTCTACCAATTGAGCTACTGGCGTATTTAATTCTTCCTCTCCTGCTTACTCTTCCTCTTCCTCGCTTTCGCCTCAACATTACCAGACGCAAGGGAAGAGGTAGAGGAAGATTATTAATCCAGAATGTCGCCCACGCGACCAGCACCAACGGTTTTTCCGCCTTCGCGAATTGCGAACCGGATAGTCTTCTCCATGGCTATCGGCGTGATCAGCTCGACCTCAATCGAGATGTTGTCGCCGGGCATGACCATTTCCACGCCATCAGGGAGTTTGACCGTGCCGGTCACATCCGTCGTCCGGAAATAAAACTGTGGGCGGTAATTCGTGAAAAATGGGGTATGACGTCCACCTTCCTCCTTACTCAGCACGTAGACTTCTGCCTTGAATTTCTTATGCGGCGTGATTGAGCCGGGCTTGGCGATAACCTGTCCGCGCTCGACCTCCTCTTTTTTTAGACCGCGCAACAAAACGCCGACATTGTCGCCCGCGCGTGCTTCATCGAGGAGCTTGCGGAACATCTCGATGTCGGTCGCTACCGTCTTCGCCGTTGGACGAATACCGACCAGTTCGACTTCCCCCATTTTCTTGAGAATGCCACGCTCGACACGACCTGTCGCCACGGTGCCGCGGCCTTCAATGTTGAAGACGTCTTCGATTGGCATTAGGAATGGCTGATCGATTGGCCGATCCGGAACAGGCACGTAATCATCGACCGCCGATACCAACGCCAGGACCTGATTCTCGGAGTCGGCGTCGCCGTTGAGCGCCTTGAGCGCGCTACCTTTGACGATTGGGATCTTGTCGCCCGGAAATTCGTACTGCGTTAACAGATCGCGTACCTCCATCTCGACGAGATCGAGAAGCTCGGGATCATCCACCATGTCGACTTTGTTGAGGAAAACGACGATGGAAGGTACACCCACCTGTCGGGCCAGCAGGATGTGCTCGCGCGTCTGCGGCATCGGGCCGTCAGCCGCGGAGACAACGAGAATGGCGCCGTCCATTTGAGCCGCGCCGGTGATCATGTTCTTCACATAGTCGGCGTGACCAGGACAATCGACGTGGGCGTAGTGACGTTTGTCACTGGAATACTCCACGTGCGCTGTGTTGATGGTGATTCCGCGCTCTTTCTCTTCGGGCGCATTATCGATCGAGTCGTATTCACGCACTTCGGCCATGCCCTTTTTATTGAGCACTTTGGTGATTGCTGCTGTGAGCGTTGTTTTACCGTGGTCAACGTGACCGATCGTACCGACGTTCACGTGCGGCTTGTCGCGTTTAAAAGCTTCCTTAGCCATATCGTTTTTTGTTTACCTCTATAATTTGGATTTTCCTTGCCAGTCGCAAGCTCACCGAGCCCATGACCGGGATTGAACCGGTGACCTCGTCCTTACCAAGGACGTGCTCTGCCAACTGAGCTACATGGGCGGCTGCTCGTCGCCAACCCAGCGCCTCCCTTGAGAACCCGGGCGGCGAACCGGCCGTGCCTTCCACCAGAGAGTCAAAAATCCCAGAGTCGCGTCAAATCTGTGTTTGCACGACCATGGGATCGCCTCGTCCGATAAAAAGCGTCCGCAAACTAACCACGGGCACCGTAGTGTCAAAGAAATTTTGGGCGGCTTGCGTTAACGAATTCGATGGCTGGTCTCCTCAGCTTTTCCGCGCGTAAGCAGACGTACGAGCACGGCAATTATCAGCAGAGCGACGACACCAATTCCGATGTACAACGGACTGATTTTATCCATCAATCCTTTTTCTTCAGGCGTTGGGCTCGCCATGGGCGACGGCGTGGGCGATGGAGTCGCATTCTTCGCTGCCAGCATGGACTGCGAATATTGCAGTCGTTGGAACGTGTCGTTGTCCTGCGGATTGACCTTTAGCTCGGCTTGATAATCCGCGATCGCGTTTTCGTACTGTAGCGCCAGGCTGTATGTGTATCCGCGTTTCGTTACCGCTTCCATGTCGTTCGGATTTTTTGTGATCAAAAACGTGTAATCAGCGACGGCGGCGTCATAGTTCTTCATGCTTCGATACGACAACGCGCGCCGATCATAACTCTGCAGATCGTCCGGTTTTGCTTGAATCACAGTCGAAAAATCGGCGACCGCCTTATCCCACTGATTGAGTCCGATCTCGGCGAAACCGCGAAACTTAATTGTGTTGAGATCGTTTGGCTTGAGTTCCAACGCTTTGTTGAAATCAGCCAGGGCGGCGTCGTATTGTTTGAGTTCGGATAAGGTCTGACCGTGTTCCGTATATCCGGAGGCATCCTTCGGCGCCAGTTCGATATACTTTGCAAAATCCGCCAAGGCGGATTGGTACCTGCTAGAGGCCCCCTCTGAGTCTCCAGCTGCGATGGCAGTCCGTGCTCCCTGGCGATAGGCTGTTCCGCGATTTGCATATCCGCGTGGATCTTTTGGATTAGCTTGGATCGCCTTGCCGAATTCCTCGGCAGCCTGGTCAAAATGTTTTTCCTGGGCAAGCTGGATGCCACGTTGCATATGGTTTCCGCCGCCGCCCCCGCTGCTGCCTTTGGCCGGTTTCGCTCCGTCGACCTGAACCGCTGCACAACAAAGAATCGATACGATGGCGACAGTGAATAGTTGCTTGTTCAACATATGTGTTTCTCCTTCTAGACTACTTTTTGCGCGATTTACCACTGACAGGCGAGAAAATTTATGCAGGGGCAACCCAAAATTTAGGTATGCGCATCGTAGACGCCGTTGCGTCCGACTCGTCCGCCGGAGTCTTGGCGAAGGTAAATGTCGCACCGGGCCAGCGCGATCTGCGCGCAGCACGCCTGTTCGATGCACTGAGGACAGTGCACGCTAGCTGTTGAGCATTGTTTGGATCAGGCTTGATATGAGCTATAAAACGTCGTCCGCGATTGCTGACGCTGCGGCGCGTAGGAGCGCCAATCTCTCCAAAGGGTACTCCGCGGTTTTTGCCACGGTATTCATCTGGTCGGTGCCATCGCTTTTCATGTACTACCTCAATCGGTATTACGATCCGTGGGCGCAAAATTTCTATCGCTACTCGGTGGCATGCATCGCCATCACGCCGTTTTTATTTTATCAAATTCGCCGCGGCGGCCCGCGCATCGGTATGCACGCGATAAAACTTTGTTTGCTGCCATGCTTGCCAAACGTGGTCCATCAAGTCACTCAGGTGATGGCGCTTTTCTATATCGGGCCTGGCGTCTATACGATTTTTACTCGTGCTTCGGTGATTTTCACAGCCCTTCTAGCGCTGGCATTCTTTCCAGAGGAACGCGTCGTTATTCGGCAACGGCAATTCCAACTCGGCACGTTACTGGGGTTAATCGGCGCATTCGGCGTGATCTGGTTTCAGGTGAATGCGAACTTGCATTCACAGCACGTCGCGCTCCCCGGATTGTTCATTGCCTTTACAGCCACATTCTGCTGGGCGCTTTACGGAGTTTTGATCAAACGCCCGTCGGCTGAGCTTGGATCCATCCGCAGCTTCAGTCTCGTCAGTTTTATCACTTCAGCACTGCTGTTTCCGCTTACCCTCGTCTTCGGCAAAATCGCAGCTCCGCTTCAAGCCGGCGCGCACGCGAACCTGATTCTGATCATCTCGGCAGTAACCTGCATTACTCTCGCCCACGTTTTGTACTATGTAGCGATCCGGGAAATCGGAGTCGCGCTCTCTCAAAGTTTGCAACTCCTTTGCCCC
>DATARG010000079.1:0-5101 GCA_036264275.1 Candidatus Udaeobacter sp.
CTTTACAGTGCGCAAGATCTTAATGCTCTTGGAATTATCGCCAATTTGACGCGCGAGCGGAAAAACGGCAATTACGCAACGTATATCCACAATCGCTACATCAATTACTCGAACATCTGCATCTTATCGTGCCAGTTCTGCGCATTTGCAGCCAAAAAACGCGACGCGCACGCATTCGAATATGCAATTGACGAAATTGTTCACGCGGTGAGTGATGCGCTTTCTCTTGGAGTCACTGAGGTGCACATGGTTGGCGGATTGCATCCGAGTTTGAAAAAAGAGTGGTATCTCGATCTCTTGGCAAAGCTTCGGGCGCTCGATCCGCAGCTCCATATAAAGGCATTCACAGCCATCGAAGCCCGCCATTTGGCCCAGCGCGTGTTCAAGATGCCGATTCGCGATACGCTAGAAATTCTGCGGGAAGCAGGACTTGGCTCGATCACTGGGGGCGGCGCAGAGATTTTCGATCCGATGGTGCGCGATCAAATCTGCCGCGGCAAGGAAACCGCCTCCGAATGGCTCGAGGTGCATCGCACGTGGCATAAGATGGGTGGCCGCAGCACGTGCACGATGCTTTACGGGCATATTGAGACCCTTGCTCATCGGGTTGATCATCTGCGCCAACTGCGGCAACTGCAGGATGAGACCGGCGGTTTCACTGGCTTTGTTCCTTTTGCGTTTGAACCGACGCAATCCCATGGAATGCTCGCCCACATCAAGCGCGCCTCTGCATTTGACCAACTGCGCAATCTCGCGGTTAGCCGTATCTATCTCGACAACATTGATCACCTGACGGCGTATTGGGTCAGCCTCGGATTGCCTCTCGCGCAGGTCTCGCTGAGCTATGGTGTGGACGATCTCCACGGAACAATTTTGGAGGAAAAGATTTTCCACATGGCCGGCGCCACCACGCCTCAGCAGCAAACAATCGCCGCGCTTGAACACGCCATCCGCGAAGCTGGCCGCGAGCCTGTGCAGCGCGACAGCCACTATCGGCACCTTTCGCAACGATCGAGTGAAACCCACGCAGCGGCGCCAGAGTCTGCCGAGCTTGCCTGCGCGTGACAGTTTCGTCTGATTCCGAGCGAACCGAAGAATCCGTTAAAAAACCCATGCTCGATAACCGGCGATTCGAGCACCGTTTACGTTGAAATCCGTCCGCGTCGGTTGCGTTAAATATTTAAATGCTCGTCCGCTTATCCGCGGCTGGCCGGGCACTGTTGAGTTCGACCATCCGTCCGCCTTGTGTCAGCGACTGGCAAAAGGCCACCTCGACGTCGCTCTAGTTTCCAGCTTCGAATTTCTGCGCAATCCGATCTATCGGATAGTTGACGAAGTTTCAATTTCATCCAACGGCCCCGTTTACAGCGTAGTGGTCGCGCACCGTGGCGAGTTTTCGAAGAGCGAGGAAATCGAACTTGATCCGGCGTCTGAAACTGCGGTCAATCTGTTGCGTTGTCTTGTCGGAGAGCTTGGATTGACCACTCGTTTGACCGGTGTTGGTTCGGAGAGCGCAGGATTGTCGCGCGCGCGCCTCATCATCGGCGACCAGGCGATTCGGTTCCGGCAAAGCCACGCCGATGCATTTCAATTTTGGGATCTTGGTGAGCAATGGAAGAAAGTTACAGGGCTTCCGTTTGTTTACGCGCTTTGGCTGATCCGGCCCGAAGTCCCCAATGCAACATCCATCGCTCAACGCCTACGCAAATTGCGAAACCAAAATCTTGCTGGCATATCGGGCGTTGTGGCAAACGCTGCTGATAATAAACAGGCGATCACGCACGGATTTCTCGATCGTTATTACCACGAATATCTTCGGTTTGGGTTTGGAAATCGAGAGAAGAAGGGATTGCATTGTTTCGCAGATCTCTGTGCGAAACACAAAGTGCTTCCAAAGCGGGTCTGCGAGTTTAGCCTGGTATAACAAGTCCCCCAGCAATTGGCGGACGCGTTCTGCGATCCTTATCGAGCATTAACGTTTCTGATCGGTCAAACCAAGGTCAAGATCGTGGAGCTGCCAACCTGACGCTGTGAAATGGAAGCCGAGCTCGATTTCATCACGATCGACGACAAAACTGCGCGGCCCCGTGAAGAACGCGTACTTCACTTTCGACAAGTTTTCGTTGTTGCCGAATTCGAAATGAAACTCTCGCGGCGCTTTCAAATTCTTTAGCGCTTCGGGGTTTGAGAGCAACGCGGCAATTCCTTCGGGTGTGATATAAGCATCAATTATGGCGTCGATAAGAGTTGGCCCGAGATTAATCCAACGCTTATGACTGTTCGTTTTATTGGCGAAACGCGCCACCAGTTGCCGTTTCAGGGAAGCGCGGACCGCAGGAAAATCGACGCGCGCACTTATTGCCGCGGCATCGCGCAATCGCACGGCGGCTGTGAATCGCCAAAACGAAAAGTAAGGCGACGCGGCGTAAACCAGCAGCAGAACAACGCAGATGATTACAACCCAGCGAATGAATTTCATTTGCAGCCGATCAATTGTGAGGTTCCACCTGTTGTTGAACGTGGTGCACCATCGCTACGGCAGCAATTAGAACGATGGCTGCAATTACCTGATGCGCGTGAAGACTGGCGTGGAAGAAACCCCAGGTGATGCAGACTGCGGCGAGCGTTTGCATCATTTCAAAGTAACCGGCGGTTGATGCGCGGGTGAGATGCAATCCTTGAAAATAAATCAAAAGTGGAATACCGCCTGAGATCGAAGCGAGGAAAAGCAGCAACACTATGGCTTTTATTGGATGCGCTCGCGCCGCGTCCGGCCAAAGGGCCGTGCCGTTTAGTTTCCCGTAGGCGAGAAGGATCAGCGCCATGCAAACGAGCCCAACCACGATGCGCATGCTGGAAGCGAGTCGCAGTGACATGCCAACCATCACACCGCGTCCGGCGACCGTGGAGAGACCCCAAAACAACGCACAGATCAGCGCGTAACCGGTGCCGATGTTGAGACCTGCGCTCTCAATTGAAACTCCGATCTGTGTGGGGTGGGCGACAGACACGAAGATACCGGCGAGGATTGCGATCCCAGCGTAAAGGAAGAAACGGCGAGCGAGGCGATCACCGAAAAGAAAAAACGCGCCAAGTGTTGAGATAACGGGCTGAATGTTGAGGACCACGTTTACGACTGTCGGGTTGCCGTACTTCAATGCCAGCGTGAAAAAAAGCGTGCCCACTGCCGAACCGGCAAATCCGGAAAAAATCAAAAAGCCCCATACGCGGCAGCGCACTTTCGGAATTTCGTTCAACTGCGAGATCAGAATTGGCAGGAACATCGTCAGAATGAAAACGTGTTCCCAAAACACGATTACTTTTGCGTCGAACAGTTCGTTTAGCGGAATACGCCACGCGCTTTCTGTTCCCCAAAGCGCCGCACCAAGTCCAACCAGCCACGGGCCGTAGGTTGCGATGCGCGTTTTGCTATTTTGCATCGGAACGGGTGTAACGTTCGTCAATGCTGGCGTCAACGGGAGGAATCACCGATCAAGGCGGCGCTAAAACGCGCGCGCACTCCTAATTGATTTGATTCATTTCGCACGCCAGTGCTTTTGGAGTGCGATGCATCGCACCGCTTTGGTCAGCGACAGGTTTGCAAAACCGTGAAACAAGCATTGACGCCACAATTTATGGTGTGCTAATTAGCGTTAGACACTATGCGTTGCCCCAAATGCGGGTCGCGTGACGACAAAGTCATCGATTCCCGTCAATCGCGCGATGGTTCAAGCATCCGTCGTCGCCGCCAGTGTTTAAAGTGCAAATACCGTTACACCACCTATGAGGACGTCGAACGGTCTGACTTGCGTGTTATCAAATCCAACAGAACACATGAGCCGTTCGACCGTCGCAAACTTGCTGCCAGCATCGCCAAAGCTTTTGAAAAGCGTTCCACCAGTCTGCTTACGCTGGAGGAGATGGTGGACGAAATCGTGCACGAACTCGAGACCGGCGGACGCGAAGTTCCCTCGTCTGTGATCGGCACGATAGTGCTCCAAAAGCTACGCGAGATCGATGAGGTCGCTTACTTGCGTTACGCGTCGATTTACCAACGTTTTCAGGACGTCGACCAATTCGTGGATGCCATCCATACGTTGGGACGGCGAATAAAACCAAATACGCTGCAACGGGAATTGTTTCCTCCGGAAATAGTCAAAGAGAATGCAAACGTCGCCCGCCGTTCGCGCGAGCGCGTAATCAAAGATCATGGTCGCGTTTAAAGAAGAATTTCCATATCTCAGGACAACCTCGGGACAGCTCTTCGAGTTCAACCGTGACTGGCTTTATGCGGCGATCACGCGCGCAGCTAACGAAGCTGGTTACCCCGGTTGGTGGCTCACTGAACACGTAACCGAAAGCATCGCTTTTTATCTGCACCTGCGAAATGATGAAAACATAGTCGCGTTCAGCCAGCTTTCCCAAACGGTGCGCGATGTTTTGAAGGCGATCGGCTACAAGGAAATTTGCCGGCACTTTACGCCCGCACCGCCGCCGATTTCTATTTCTTTGGTGGATATCGCTTATTGTGCCGGTGCCGGGTACGAGCTTGCGTTTTTCGGTCTTTTGGAAAAACGAATTGACGCCTTGATCGATGCCGGCGCAGACAACCTTCGCCTTTCGTCGCTGCAACTTTGTGTGAAACATCTCCGCGGCACGAAGACTTGGACCCGTCCCTGCGATGCATTACGCGAGGAAATTGTGTGCTTCGTTCGCGAAAAACTGGCGTTCGCTACCGATCGGGCGCGGCTTGATTGTTCGCTTCGCTAATGAAACGCTAGGGGTCATGACGATTTTCGAAAAAATCATTACCCGCCAAATTCCGGCGAAAATCATTTGGGAAGATGAAGAGGCAATTGCGTTTCACGACGTCGATCCCCAGGCGCCAGTGCATGTTCTGATCGTGCCGAAAAAACCTGTTCCCCGTCTCGCCGATGCGAGCGATAAGGACACCGCACTCCTGGGCAAACTGCTTCTGGTTGCGCGCGACGTCGCGAAGGAGTTGGAGTTGTCCAGTGGTTATCGAGTCGTGATCAACTGCGGACCTGACGCCGGTGAAAGCGTGCCGCATCTGCATGTGCATTTACTCGGCAAACGCGCG
>DATARG010000134.1:0-7012 GCA_036264275.1 Candidatus Udaeobacter sp.
GACAGGACACGGCTCGGTGATCGGAGCGCATTTGGGCGATCACAAGGACGTCGACCTAGTCGCGTTTACCGGTTCACGCGAAGTCGGATTGAAAATTTGGGAGTCCGCCGGAATCACCCGTCCTGGTCAACGCGAACTGAAGCGGGTCATTTGCGAGATGGGCGGCAAAAACGCAATGATCGTTGATTCGGACGCAGATCTCGATGAGACGATCATGTATTCAATTTATTCCGCATTCGGTTTTCAGGGACAAAAGTGTTCGGCGCTTTCGCGCCTTATTCTGCTCGAAGAAAATTACGATCGCGTGATGGAACGTTTAATTCCGGCCGCAGCCAGTTTGCGAGTCGGTAATCCTGAGCAACCAGGCATTATGGTCGGGCCCGTTATCGATGAGCCTGCTTATCGGCGCATTCTGGAATACATCGAAATCGGTAAAAAAGAGGCAACACTCGCTTATCAGGCAAAGGGAGTTCCGCCACATGGCTATTTTATTCCTCCGACAATTTTTACTGATGTAAAACCGAACATGCGCATCGCGCGCGAAGAAATTTTCGGCCCCGTGTTAAGCGTCTTGAAAGTGCGCGATCTCAACGAGGCGCTCGAAGTCGCGAACGGAACCGACTACGCATTAACCGGTGGCTTTTTCTCGCGCAGTCCCGATAACATCGAGCGCATTAAAGCCCGCTTGGAAGCCGGCAATGTTTACATCAATCGCTCGTGCACCGGCGCAATCGTCGGTCGCCACCCGTTCGGTGGATTCAAAATGAGCGGCAGCGGTACTAAGGCCGGTGGTGAAGATTATCTTCTGAATTTTCTCGTACCACGCGTAGTGACCGAAAATACGAGCCGCCACGGCTTCGCTCCGGAAAAGTCATCCGAGTATCGCGACGAATTTCTCTGGCCTAAACCGCGACGGTAACCATTCGAGATCGAGACGATCAATTCAGCGGTCGACCGTTGCTGAGCAACTTCACAACCGTCACAATCATATAGACCACCGGCCAGGCTGAGGTGAGAACAATTACGGCAAACGCCGCCATCTCCCTTGCTCTTTCGCGCGCCGCTTCGATACGATATTCCCGTCCCAGGTCAAAAAGATTCCTGAACTGAGATTTATCTTCTCCGTCGGAAGACCAAAAATGACCGCGCCAATGGCCGAAACCGGAATGAAAAAAATAGTCGGTGTGCGGAAAGTGTCGCTCACCGCGCGTACAAGGAACCCTCGGTTTCATAGACTCTGACCGGCAATTCAGGTTGGAACGACTAACATAATACCACGTTCAAAAATTCAATCAGCCTGAAAAATTAGCTTTCCGATCGCAACGAACCCGCGAGACACTCGAAACGCAAAATGAAAACGGCCGTGTACCACGCTGGCAAGTTATTGGTAAGATTCGTGTTTGGATTTGTCGCGCGTGTTCACGTAGTCGGGGCTGAGAATGCAAACCGTGCCGGCGGATTTTTGCTGGCATCGAATCACATCAGTCATTTCGATCCGTTTCTCATAGGGCTGCAGGTGCGGCGCAAGATCGATTGGATGACCATGGCCGAATTTTTTCGCCCGCCTGCGCTTGGTTTTTTTCTGCGCTCAATTGAGGCGTTCCCGGCAGAGCGGGACCGCGCTGATCTAAGAACAATTCGAACCACCATCGACCGACTAAAAAGCGGACGCATCGTAGGCATTTTTCCTGAGGGAGGGATTCGCGATGGTGCGCGCTCTCTGCTCCAGGGGGCGCCGCTCCGGGCGGGCGCGGCCACACTCGCGCAGATTGCCGATGTTCCGGTCGTCCCATGTGTAATTCTGGGTAGTGATCGTTTCTATTCCAAAAAACAGTGGCTGCCGTTCCGGCGCTCGCCGTTATGGATGGCGTTTGGAAAACCGATTTCATCTTTTCCAGAGTTGCAAAAATCACAGGCACGCAAACGAATCGAATCCGAATTAGCTGCCGATTTCAAAAATCTCTACGCTGAATTGCGCGAAAAATTTCGCCTCACGGTGGATGATCTGCCAAAGTCGCCGCAGGAGAGAACAGGATCTCGTAGGGCGAGCGCTCCGCCTGCCAAGTCCGCTACCGGCAACCGAAGCGGTTGCCCTACAATTCCGCGCCGCTCGTTGGGGTCGTTTGGTTCAACCATCATCGATTCGCTTCTCTGTGCGTCGATCAATTGGCTTCATCGACGTCACCCGCTGAATGCGCAAAATCGACAAGAGATGGAGCATTACCTCACCGCGTGTGAGCGGCTTTCGCCCCAGGAATACTATGTCACTCCGAAAGCGAACGGCAGCAACGGTGGCCCCGACTCAAAGCCTGCGGTGAATGGCATGCGCGATGGAGGTATGACACCACTGTCATGGCGCAGCCCAATCAGAACAGCTTTTGCGGCAAACAATATTGCCCGCGTAGATCTCTTCCGAACTAATGCACGAAACTGGACCGAAGCGCCGACGGTATTTCTGTTGCACGCGTTGATGTCTTCCAGTCCGGCCGGCTATTACCGTTGGGCAGAGAAGTTTAACGAGTTCGGATGGAACGCATGTTTTGTTCATTTGCCATATCATTTCTCGCGTGCCCCGACTGGTTACTGGAATGGCGAACTAGCTATCACGCCGGATTTGATACGCAACGCAGAAGGACTGCGTCAGGGCGTCATCGAGGTGCGGCAAATAATGGATTCATTACGAGGACATGGTTGTCGCGAGTTTGGCGTGCTGGCCACCAGTTACGGCGGATGGGTTGGCGCTTTGCTGACGCTCGTCGAGAGCGATTTCCGATTTGTGGCGTTAATGTCGCCGATCGTAAATGTCGAGCACGCGATCTGGCAGAGCCCGGCAGCGCGTCGCCTTCGACGTGAACTCGTTCAGGCAAACGTCGAACGCGCTCTGGTTGCGCGTCATTTTCACTTGAGCTCGCCTTTACACGGGCGGCCGGCGTGCGATCCAACGCGGATTCTATTCGTCACGGGGGACTTCGATTCGATTGTTCCACCCGCGGAAATCGAAGCGATCCACCAAACATGGCAGGGCTCGGAACTGTTACGCGTGCGACAAGGACATTTCGGCCATCGCATGATGCCGGAAACAATCGCGCACCTCAAACAACGCGGTGATTTGTGAATCCGCAAAATTTGGCCGCCGCTGGTACTATTAACGCCCGGCTCCCATGCATAGGGTTGTCGCCAAGCATGGCATCGTGTGGCAACCGGCTAATCAACTCCGTGCGCGCGCTTTCTTCGATAGGCCAAATAATCAGAATGAAAGGGCACTTAGGTTCAGCAACGCGTTCCAGGAAGTCAGGGCTGACAAATACAGCAGATTTCATCTCGCCCAAAATAGATTGTACGCACCCGGTTCACCCACGATTCCGCACGCTACTCGTCAAGCCAATCCATCGACTCAAGTAAGCTGCGAAACTGCGGATTATCAGCGGAGAGCACGGGCAGCCATTCTCCGACTGGTTCGCGCTTCCACCACGCTTTTTCGACAATCGGCGCAAATTGATAACGATAAAGTCGCGCTCGAATGTAATGAGGCGGTGCGTCGGGAAAAGGGTTGTTTGCGATCAGCGACAGGGTGCCACGATCGTTGTGCAGAAGTTTCCACACAAAACGCAGCGTCCACGGATACTCTGAGGGTGACGACATCGCGGCGAACCAGATTTGCCAGTCAATCCGAGGCTGATATGGGGCAACGAATGCTGGCCGACGATTCGGATCGCCGGGCTTGGCCTTGAACTCATACTCCTTCCATTGCGTTTCACCAGTAATCAGGGCGTCACCTGTGCCTTCGAAAATAATTTCGTCACGTTCGCGACCTACAGTGCCGAATGCGCCGTAAGTGTTCACGAGATCCAACGGATCGTACGAGTAATTCATCAGCTGCCGCCCCGAGGCGAGATTGAGCACCGTCGGTATGCTGAGCCATACAACCATGATCGATAAAACGACGGCGATCGCGTTGTTGATTCGCGACGGTTGAGAATTCTGAGCCGCGCGTTGTGCGCGCCTCACGATCACTCCCGGTAAAAAACGCCCGAGAAAACTATCATCGAAGCACGCCAGAAATGGAATGATCGTCAGATAATTGAGAAACGAGAGATTGCCGCTGAAAATGAGAAAAATCTGGAATGTGACCAATAGGACACCCGCAACGTGCCGCGCGGTACGCGGACCGAAAGAAAACCAGGGCACAATCAGTTCGACGAAGTGGTTCCAAAGCACTTCAAGTTTGTGGAACCAAAGCGGAGCAAAATGCAGGTAACGGCTGATCGGGTTCGGGATTGGCTGCGTTTCATAGTGATAGTAGAGACACGTCAGATCGCGCCAGCAGGAGTCGCCGCGGAATTTGATCAGGCCGGCGCCAAACATGATGCGAAACCCAAGCCAGCGAAAAAGCCAGATCACCAGCATCGGCGGTCTCGATTTCGGGAACGGCCGGCCGTCGAGTAGTGGACAAAGAAAAATCGATAGGAATCCTGTCTCAAGTAGTTGGATTTCCCAACCGTAGCCGTACCAGATCTGGCCGATGTGAACGATCGACATGTACATCGCCCAAAGAACCGCGAGCAGAATTGCGTTCGCGTACCCACTGAGAACGACTAGCGACAGCGCGAAACCAAGCCAGGAGAAGATCGACAAGGCATGGTCGGAAATTCCGAACCAGAAGAGCGTCGGCACTTGCGCCATGCCGGCGCTTCGCGAGCCCAATTGCGTTTGAACCACGCTTAGAAAATGCGTGGCCGGCGTTAACCCATGCTCGCCAATCAACGGAACGAGTTGGTTTGCCGCAACCAAGAATGCGATTGCATAGACAAATCCAAGCAGTCGCAGAATGACAAACCGCGTCAGCCAATAGGAATTTCCCAGCGCGAAAAACCTTTCGCGAAAATTTCGAAGCTCAGGCGGTCTCACGCGAAAACGTCGAACGCCGAACACTCAACGTCCAACGCCGAATAAATTGAAAATTGCCAGGGGGAGATTCGAACTCCCGACCAACCCCGAATGCTTTCGGGGCTGCTCTACTGTTGCAAATAGTAGATAGCGAGAGTCGGATTCTTCTTTGCCTTTAATGAACGCTCAATCTTTCGTGCTTCCTTCAACGTTGCGACTTTCTTGCTTGCGATGATTTCGATTCTGTGGCCAAGCCGCTTGGTTGTGTGCGTGTGACCTCGCAGGTGTTGCGCAAAGCGCACATCGAGATCAACAGCTGAACCAATGTAATGACGGCATGAAGATCCTCGGAGGATGTATATCCACGCCATAGGGAATTCTGCCAGGGGGGAGATTCGAACTCCCGACCAAGGGCTTATGAGTCCCCTGCTCTACCACTGAGCTACCCTGGCGTTTAATCGGTGCGCAAACCTAGCGAATTTTGTCCATCGACCAACCCGGAATGCCTTCCGAGCTGCTCTATCATTGAGCTATGTTGCTGCTGAGTTCGTGAAGCAGAGTAAGCGAATTTTGGAAATGACGCCCAAGATTAGCGGTTTGCAGCGGAACGGAGAAGAAACTCCAACGCGTCACATTATGTGTCAACGCATGGAAAAGCGGTGCTACTTGCCCGCTGGTTGTGACAGGTATTGCGCTAAATCCTTGTCGCCGCCGTGGACCGCGGCCATGAAGCAGACGTCACTATGTTCGGTCACTGCCCCCGTCCAACCCTCCTGATGAATATACCGCCAGCCCGGGAAGCTCAACACTGCTCCGGTCTTACTGTTTCTCTCTGCAGGGAAGAGAAAGAACTGCATGCGTTTCTCAGAAACCCAGATTTGAGCGATACGCCGCGACTCGTCGTCTTCAAAAACGCGGCAACCGATGGTATCGAGATCTGCAAACTCGTCGGGAACGTCATAATGTTCCAAGCCATGTTTCATGAAAAACAAGTCGCTTAATGTTCCTGCTTCAGCGTTCACAGGATCCAGCATTACCGGTCGCGTCGAAGCAGCTACCCCTAATAATTTGCGAGCTGTTGCCGAGCCTGGGAAATCGTTCAGGTGGCTAACAAAATTGAACACGAACACTCCTGCGATCACCGCAACCGCGATGCTGATCGCCAGCACGGCGGGGTTGCGTAATGTGTTTTTCCAGGTCCGCTTCGAAGCCGGGATCAGGTCTTTTTCCGAGAACCACTCGGCAGACTCCGCCGGAATGGAAATGAGACGAACCACACGCGCGACTGCGCGATCGAAATTCTGTTGATCGACAAATTCAGCGGAGCCGTCCGCACCTGATATCGCCGAACGCATGGAACGGTCAGCCGACTGACGCGCGCCGATCGGAGCACAATTCAAAAGAGCGCGTTGCCGGCGCATCGACGACAAAAACTTCATACCTTGTTTGGTTGAGGAAATTTTGAATCAAGCCAGGCCTGCAACTGTCGACGACCTGTAGCAAGGCAGCGCGAAAGCTCGTTTAGCTTCAGTTCAGCGATGTCGAGGATTTCCTGGCAGTCGAACTCGTCGAGATAAAATAATGCCAGCGCGCTTCGCTGTGGATCGGGCGCAGCCGAAATCCAAATCGCGAGCTGCATTGGATCGAGACGCTGAATCTGTGATTCAGCTCCCGTAGCAACATCACGCTCATCCATTTCAACCGATTCCGGCTGCAAATCGCTTTTGGTCGCTTCCAAGCAACGCCACCGAGCGTCACGGAACAGCCAGAACGATTCGCTCGGCAGCTCCCCTCGCGCAGCCTGCACGGCAGCCTCACGCAACGTCGCGTGAAAAACGTCCTGCGCTTTGCGCGAGTCGCCGAGCATCAGGAAACAAAAGCGATAAAGCTGTTGGAGATTTTGTTTTCGTTCCGGCACGCCAGATGTCCCCGAAAAACTTCGCGCACTCTATGCGACTAGTGTAACGCAGGCAATCCTGCCAACGCTAAGTCGATTCACAGGCGAAATTCTCTGTGTCACGAGACTCGCAGACTTTTCAAACGCCGCGCAACTTCCGCGGCGTTTTCCCTGCTATTGAACGCGGAGATGCGAAAGTAACCTTCACCCTGTGCGCCGAAACCCGCT
>DATARG010000141.1:0-19839 GCA_036264275.1 Candidatus Udaeobacter sp.
CGCAACGCGCCGCTAGTTCCGGATCGGAAATAAAGTCCAGGACCGCCGACGCCAATGCCTGGGTATTTCCCGGTTGGATAAGCAGCCCGTTCTCGCGATGGCGAAGAATTTCCGGAATATCGCCGACATTCGTCGCGATCACCGGTCGTCCACTGGCGAAAGCCTCTCGCAAAACAATTGGCGAGGCTTCAGTGCGCAATGATGCAATCACTATCATGTCGCATGCTGCGAAAACGCCCGGCGTGTCCCAGCGATAGCCAGCCATGATGACCTTGTCGGCCAACCCAACGCGATCGATTGCGTTCCGCACGTTGATACCGCGTTTCAAAATTCCGGTGCCCTGGCCGACGATGACGAAACGCGCATCCGGACGTTTCTCCAAGATCAAAGGGGCTGATTTGACCAATTCGAGTTGACCTTTGTCAGGACGAATCATTCCCACGTTGCCAATCAGCGGGACGTCATCGCCAACACCGATTTCACGGCGGAATTTTGTAGGATCGCGCGGAGGCTTGAACTTTTCCAAATCGACGGCTGAACCGATGACTTCGATTTTCCCCGGATGAATTCTGTGTTGCTCCACCAATTCGCGTTTGATCACCGAAGCGTCGGCAACGATTTGCGAACAGCCGTGCTTGAAAACGAATGCGCGACTTCGGGTCCCGATTGGATCGGTGATGCAGCGCGCTCGGCTTAATGGGAGTCCGTAAAGGAACAGAGGCAGACAGATCCAGTGATCCTTGGAGCTGTAAGTTTTGAGTAGATCGATTCTGTTTTCCCGGCAAAACTTCCAAAGGCGCAATGAGCAGAGCGGGTCAACCCGGCTGCGGAGCGGCATTGTGACCAGGCGCGTGCCGAGTTCCGACGCCTTCGAGTGGACCTGACTGTCTGGATTGCAGATTAGCCATGCCTGGTGCCCATGTGCGTTGAGCCAATTAACTTCCAGACAAGTGCGATATTCCTGTCCACCCCAACTGCGGCTGCTCTCTACGTAGAGAATGTTCACCTTGAAACGTCACGGCGCTGCGCCGTTAGAACATCTACGCAGCCGCGGCGCGCTTTTCGAGAATGTAATCGTGAATCGTGTTTACAGTTCGAAGCGCTTTCCCGGCTACGTCAGAGTTTGGAACGCCGACACGGAATGTCTTTTCCATACTCACAACCAGCTCTAAGGCATCGATGGAATCGAGGCCCAGTCCATCCGGACCAAAAAGCGGTAGGTCATCGCCAATCTGTTCGGGAGTAACTTGCAGCATCAGATTTTTGACCAGCATTTCCTTGATTTGGGCGCGCAAATCCGTCTCAGACATAAGCGAGCGGGGATTTTGTCGTAAATTGCGTGTTCGGTCAAACGTGCAGAACGTCAGAACTCCTCATTTCGGCCAAAGCGATGCGCGGACGCACTGCACTTCGTGCGGAATCGATTCAGACGCTGCCCTGTTTCGCCTAAGCTTTGACAAGCCTCACGCGTCGCTGTCGCTTTCGAAAAGCTAGACCTGATCGGCTGTGTCGCCCGGAGTGACTGCGGCCCTCGATTGCGGCGCGCTGACATCAGAAGCATTTTGACCGTCAGTTCGTGCGACCGTTGACTCAGCCGGTTTCACGTCGGGCTTCGCAATTTGCGTATCGGACTTTCCAGCCTTGTGCAGTTCGTCGTTGAACTCGTCCTTTGCTTTTTGAAACTCCTTTACAGCCTGGCCCATTCCACGGGCGAGTTCGGGCAATTTTTTTGCTCCAAATAGAACGAGGACGATCAGAAGGATGACGATCAAGTCCGGCCCGGCCAAGTTCATGAAGCTGGCAATAAAACTCATTTCAACCGTCAACATCAGACCGTTTCTCCGAGTTGCAAGGAATTTCAGCGAGGCAAACGCGCTGTGGGCGGAGGACTGGTTAAGGTTGACAGGTCGAGCGCTTTGGGAAAGCATTCCCCGGTATGCGTCCCGTCTGGAAAGGCAGCATCAGCTTCGGGCTGGTCTACATTCCGGTGGCGGTTTATCCCGCCACGCGAGAGGAGAAGCTTAGTTTCCGGCAGCTTCGTTCCAGCGATCTCAGTCCGATCAGATACAAAAAGGTGGCCGAAGCTGACTCGAAAGAAGTTCCAGCCGACCAGATCGTAAAAGGCTTCGAATTCGAGCGCGGTCGTTATGTTGTGATGAAGGATGAGGACTTCGAGAAGGTGCGCATCGAATCCACGCATTCGATCGACATTACCGATTTCGTCGATTTAGATCAGGTCGATCCGAAGTTTTTCTACAAACCGTATTTCCTTGAGCCGCAAAAAGGAGGGGAGAAAGCTTACGCAGTCTTGCACAAGGCGCTCAGCGGAACAGGCAAAATTGGTATCGCCAAGGTGGTGATCAGTAATCGCGAACACCTCGCAGCGGTGAAACCGGACGGCTTATTCCTGATTCTAGAGCTAATGCATTTCGCGAGCGAAATCTTGAGCGCAGATGTCTTGCAAAACGGCTCGAGTACCGCGGTGAGTGACAAGGAACTGAAAATGGCGCAAGCGCTCATTGAAAGCATGGCTGTTGCTTGGGAGCCGGGGAAATATCGGGATGAATACCGGACGGCGTTAATGGAAATCATCGAACAAAAGGCACAGCACAAGGAGATTGCGGCAAAAGCGCCCGCTGCTCCTACGCCAACCAACGTTGTTGATCTTGTGAAGGTATTACAAGACAGCTTGAATCGGACACAGGCGGTAAAGCAGAAGCGTT
This sequence comes from Candidatus Udaeobacter sp., assembly GCA_036264275.1. GTDB lineage: Bacteria > Verrucomicrobiota > Verrucomicrobiia > Chthoniobacterales > UBA10450 > Udaeobacter. The sequence continues at coordinate 2,724 of DATARG010000141.1, forward strand.
CGTCTACCCGAGACGGTACTCGCCGATCCACTAGTACGCTGGTCAAACAGCGGCGGCGCGCAGGCGCCCTCGGCTAGGATTGTTCCACTCGCGGTTGCAAATTAGTAGGCTGGCGTTATAGTCAGCGCTCTTTATGGCTAAACAAGCCTGGATTAACCGCAATGAACGCAAACGCGCAACAGCGAAAAAGTACGCTGCATTGCGCGCCGAGCTAAAGGCGAAAAAGGACTATGCTGGCCTGGCGCAGTTGCCGCGTGACGCGAGTCCTACGCGCATTGTAAACCGTTGCGAAGTCAGCGGCCGCCGGCGCGCATTCATTCGTCGGTTTAAGATGTCGCGTCTGACTTTTCGTGAACTGGCTTCGCAGGGGTTGATCCCTGGCGTAACCAAGTCCAGCTGGTAAACTACCAGCGCTCTGGTTTCGGACCCCACGAGGCGTGTCCGACTAATGAACATACCCGCGCTATATTTATTGACAGGAGTCTGGCTCGCCCAAAGTGTTCCGCCCCATTGGGACTCGCCGATGTTGATTGTCGGAAAGCTGGCGGCGATCGCCGCCCTTGTGGCGCTCAATGCTTTTTTTGTTGCATGCGAATTTTCCGTGGTGAAGGTGCGCACGACTCAGCTCGACGCGCTTCTCGAGGAAGACGATGCGCGCGCCCGCGTTGTTAAGCATGTCCGCGGGCACCTCGATGCGTACCTTTCGGCGACGCAACTTGGTATTACGCTTGCGAGCCTGGCGCTGGGCTGGATCGGTGAGCAATCGCTGGCATCGATCATCCAGCCGGCCCTCGCTATCTTCCATATCTACTCGCACGCGGTGACAACATCGATTGCTGTTACTCTTGCTTTTGCGGGCATTACATTTTTACACATCGTCTTCGGAGAGCTCGCACCTAAATACGTCGCCATCTCGGACCCACTGCCTGTCGCACTTCGTCTGGTGCGACCGCTCAGCGGCTTTTATGTCTTGTTTAAGCCTGCAATCTGGCTCCTGAACAAATCCTCCAATTTCCTTCTACGCAGAGTGCTGCGGCTTCAACCTGTCCGCGGCAGCGAGCTTGCTCATAGCGAGGAGGAATTGCGATTGATTCTCGAGCAAAGCGAGAAATCCGCTGATGTTACTCCGCTAGGCCGTGAACTCGTTTTCAATGTCCTCGATCTGCGCGACCGCGTCGTGCGCGACATCATGACACCACGCGGCGAAATTGTTTACCTCGACGCTCAGAACGATTTCGAAACAAATGTAAAAAAAGCGATTCAGTCGCAGCACACGCGTTTCCCGCTGTGTCGCGGCAATCTCGATAACACGATCGCCTTGATTCACATCAAGGATCTGCTTCTCATGATGCGCGATCCGCATCCCTATTTGATGAAGATCAAACGCGAGTTGCTTCCGGTCCCCGAGATGATGGCGCTGGAAAATCTGCTTAGACTATTTCTTAGCAAGCATGCGCATGTGGCTATCGTTGTGGATGAATTTGGGGGGACTGTGGGGCTCGTGACGCTGGAAGATGCGTTGGAGGAACTCGTTGGAGACATTCAGGATGAGTTCGATTCCGACAAGGAAGAATTCCACAAAATCAGCGCAAACGAATTCAGCGTGGACGGAGCGCTTGGGCTGTACGAGTTAAACGATCTGGCGAAGCTTGATTTGGAAAGCCCTGACGTCAGTACAATCGGCGGTTACGTGACTCATCTGCTGGGGCATCTGCCGAAGATCGGCGAACAAGTTAAGATCGATGGTTATTTGGTTACTGTTTCCGAAGCCGATAACCGCCGCGTGAAGCAACTGAATTTCAAGAAGTTGAGCGACGCGGTCGCCACGGCCACGAGCTCTAGCGCTCCCTAGCGGTGAAGTATTCCGGGCCGTTGCTAAAGCGCGCCGGCTTGCAATTGGGCGCGTAAGGCGGGTCTACGCTGCAATTGCAGGGTGAGCGCCGCAATTGCGCGCAACGTGGAGGGACTGATGTGGTGCTCCATGCCCTCGACATCATGATGAATCACTCGGTCGTCTACACCGAGCACTCCGAGGAACTCAGTGAGTAGCTTGTGGCGTTGGGCGATTTTGCGGGCCAGTTTTTTACCTGCGGCCGTTAAAATAAGCCCGCGGTATTTTTCATATTTGATAAGCCCCTCGGCATCGAGACGTTGAACCATGTTGGTGACGCTTGCCTGCGAAATCTTTAAGGCAGCCGCGATATCGATCACCCTGGCGTATCCCTTAGAATTAATGAGTTCAAGGATACGCTCAAGGTAATCCTCCACAGCCGTTGAAGTGCCAGCCGGCGATTGAGACACCTTTTTGTTTCGCATGCCGGCCAACATAAAAACATCGCTACAACAGTCAACCAAAGATTGTCTCTTGACAGAATAATATCCAATCATAAAGGAATTAGCTTCACCTAAGAATCATTTCAGCAGCATTTATGGCGCAACCGGAAATCGCAACCACGCCTCGCCGGGCTTGGCGACGGACGGACGGGCAAGTTTCCCTACCGGAGGTCCACCGCACCATCCTTGTCCCACAGACGGCATCCTTTTGGAGGAAGCTCATGGCGTTTTCCGGTCCGGGATTCTTGGTCGCCGTGGGCTACATGGATCCAGGGAATTGGGCCACGGATTTGGCGGGAGGGGCGCGATTCGGCTACTCCCTTCTATCCGTCATCATGATTTCGAATCTGATGGCGATTTTGCTTCAGCATTTGTGCATCAAGCTGGGCGTCGCGACGGGGCGCGATCTCGCCCAGGCGTGCCGCGACCATTACCCGCGACCGCTGGTCTGGTTTCTCTGGGTTCTGTGCGAGATTGCAATCGCTGCATGCGATCTGGCCGAAGTGGTTGGCTCGGCTATTGGGCTACAGTTGTTGTTCGGCATTCCGTTGGTGTGGGGATGCGTCATCACCGCGCTAGATGTACTCGCTGTTCTTTATCTCCAAAACAAAGGCTTTCGTTACGTTGAAGCGCTTGTCGTGACGTTAATCGTGACTATCGGTGGCTGTTTCGCTCTGGAGCTATTCTTTTCCAAGCCGAGCGTCGTCGGCGTTGCGCTCGGGTTTATCCCCGGGCCCCATGTCATCACCAACCAGAAAATGCTTTATCTAAGCATCGGGATTCTTGGAGCCACCGTGATGCCGCACAACCTGTATTTACACTCGTCCATTGTGCAGACGCGGAAATTCGAGCAGACGCCGGAAGGAAGACGCGAAGCTATCAAGTTTGCAACCATTGATTCGAGTGTGGCGCTCATGTTCGCGCTGTTTATCAATGCGGCGATCCTGATTCTTTCGGCTGCCGCTTTCCATTGGTCTGGGCATCAGGATGTCGCCGAAATTCAGGACGCGTACAAACTGCTGACTCCGTTGCTGGGTGTCGGCGTCGCCAGCATACTGTTTGCCATTGCGTTGCTTGCGTCGGGACAAAACTCGACCCTTACGGGCACGCTTGCCGGTCAAATCGTGATGGAAGGATTTCTCAATATCCGAATCACTCCCTGGCTGCGCCGCCTGATAACGCGACTCATAGCGATCGTGCCCGCAATTGTGGTGATCGGTGTGTTCGGAGAAGGCAAGACGACGGAATTGCTGATCGCCAGCCAGGTTTGTTTGAGCATGCAACTCGGGTTCGCGGTGTGGCCGTTAATGCGATTTACCGGTGAAAAAGCCAAAATGGGTGAGTTCGCAAATCCCATGTGGATAAAAATTCTGGGCTGGACCACCGCCACCATTATCATTGTGCTAAATGTGAAGCTGCTCTTAGACACGTTTCTGCCCCACTCGCTGCTCAAGACGTTTTACGGTTCTCTGGGTCTTCCGGTTCCCGAGTAAGCGAATGCTCAATACTTTGATGACCAGCGTGATTAACGATTTATCTGCCGGAACGATTCGGCATCAGGCTTCGTAACGTCATGTACAACCATATACTGATCCCACTCGAGAACAGTCCAGCTGACGCCACGATTCTTGCTCATATCAAGCCTCTGGCGCGTATGACCGGCGCAAAGCTGCTGCTTGTTCACGTGGCCGATGGGTGGGTAGCACGCAATTTCAATCAACTCCAACTTGCCGAGAGTCAGGAAATGAAAGAAGACCGGATGTATTTGGAAAAACAGCAGCGCGAACTAACGGAGGAAGGCTTTTCATGCGATGCGATGCTGGCGTTGGGCGAGCCCTCTGATGAAATCATCAAGCTTGCCCGCGAGAAAGATGTGGATCTGATCGCCATGACCACACACGGGCACCGCTTCATTAGCGATGTTCTGTACGGCGCGACGGCCGACAAGGTACGACATGCGGTCGATATCCCAGTACTGCTCGTGCGGGCGAAATAAATGCAGAGGTTGGGTGGCAAAACGCTCGTTGCACTGATTCTGGCACTTGACACGAGCGCCGCTCCAACGACGTAAAACTCGCGTGAAGGTCCTTTTTCTGACTAACGAATATCCGCCGAGCATCTATGGCGGCGCGGGTGTGCACGTTGGCTATTTGTCGCGGGAGTTGGCAAAAATGATGCCCGTCGAGGTGCGTTGCTTTGGCGACCAGCGCCTTGATGAAGGTAATCTCAAGGTCATCGGCTTCGGACTCGATACCAGCAGTTTCACCTGCCCAAAGCCGTTGCGTTCTGCTTTCGGTGCAGTGCGGCGTTGCACGGATTTCAACACCATGAAGATCGATGCCGATCTCGTGCACTGTCACACCTGGTACAGCCACTTCGGCGGAATCCTGGCAAAAAAGAACTACGGTCTACCGCTTGTGATTACAGTTCATTCGCTTGAACCGCTTCGGCCTTGGAAACGCGAACAACTTGCTGGTGGTTACGACTTCTCACTTTGGGTTGAAAAGACAGCATTGGAAATGGCGGATGCGGTTATTGCAGTTTCAGGCGCGACCAAACACGACATCGAACGTCTCTTCAATGTGAATCCGGCGCGCGTACACGTGATTCACAACGGCGTTGATTTGAACCAATATCGTAAGCTCGATTCAACTGTTGCACTCAAGCGTTACGGTATCGATCCGGCTACGCCATATCTGCTTTTCGTTGGAAGGATCACGCGCCAGAAAGGGTTCCAACATCTGGTACGCGCAATCCAATTTATGGAGCCCGATTTCGAGATCGTGTTGTGTGCAGCCGCGCCGGATACGCCGGAACTGGCCGAGGAAGTGCGGATTGCTGTCGAGCGCGTACAAGCACAGAGGCCGGGAATTATCTGGATAAACGAAATGGTCGATCAGCAGGCCGCCTGCGAACTTTATTCGCACGCCGCGGCATTCGTTTGCCCGTCAATTTACGAACCGTTTGGCATCATTAATTTAGAAGCGATGGCTTGCGAAACCGCGGTAGTTGCCAGTGCTGTTGGTGGAATCAAGGAAGTCGTTGTTGACGCCGAAACTGGTTTCCTGGTCCCGCTTGAACAGATGCAGCAGAGCCCGTTCGAAGCAATAAATCCCGAAAAATTCGCGCGTGACTTGGCAGAGCGTGTCAATGAGTTAATGAAAAACCCTGGACTCCGCGAGACGTTTGGCAAAGCCGCCCGCAAACGGGTCGAAGAGAACTTTAGTTGGAATGCGATCGCAGAAAAGACTAAGCGGCTCTATGAAAGTCTGAAGCGTGAACAACCGCATCTGCGATCGGCTGAGTCGTCGTGAGCGAAGCGAAGCGGAATCGAAGGATCCCGTGGAACTGCCGTGAATTAATGCAACTAGATTTCTCAAATTCGCCCGGGATGACACGTGTTCGAGCCAGTGGCAACTTCGATCCGCCATGTTCATCGATCGGGTAAGGGTTTTTGCACAAGCCGGAAACGGTGGGCGCGGGTGTGTCAGTTTTCGGCGAGAAAAATTTGTGCCGAAAGGCGGGCCTGACGGCGGCGATGGCGGCCGTGGTGGCAACGTGATTCTCCAGGCGGATCGGCACGTCGATAATCTTTCCAATCTCTTCTATGAGCCCCTAATCAAGGCAAAGAACGGCGCGCATGGGATGGGAAAAAAAATGAGCGGACGCTCAGGCGCAAACAAAATGGTGAAAGTTCCGGTGGGGACAGTGGTTTGGCCGGCGGGGGAAGAAAAACACCTAACGTCGAGCGTCCAAAGTCCAACATCGAGTTCGAAGCAATTTGCAGTTGGTAATCGACAATCAGCAATTCCGGTTACAGATCTCGCGCGTGATGGACAGGAATTCGTGTTGTGCCGCGGCGGGGCAGGAGGAAAGGGGAATGTGCACTTCAAAAGTTCGCGCAACCGCGCGCCGCGCCAATACTCCGATGGCGAAGAGGGCGAACAGGGAAATTTTCTGCTTGAGTTGCGAACAATAGCCGACGCTGGATTCGTTGGATACCCAAACGCTGGTAAATCAACCCTGTTACGGAAAATTTCAGCCGCGCGGCCGAAGGTCGCAGCCTATCCGTTCACGACGCTTCATCCGGTTGTCGGCGTAATTGAATTCCCGGGTTATCGACGTGGCACGGTAGCAGATATTCCCGGCTTGATCGAGGGGGCTCATCGCGGACTTGGGTTGGGTCACGAATTTCTCCGCCATATCACCCGTTGTTGCGTCTTGCTTTTCGTGGTTGATATCGCCGGAAGCGAGGAACGCAATCCGGTCGAAGATTTGCAGAATTTGCGGCGGGAAATTGATCTCTATGATCCGACCTTGTCATCGCGTCCGTGGCTTGTGGTTGCAAACAAAATCGATTTGCCCGGTGCGAAGGAAAATCTAGAAGCACTGCAAAAAAGATTCCCAAAGCTCCAAATACTTCCAACCTCAGCAGCCAAAGGAGAAGGAACCGATGCATTGAAGCAGGCGTTGGCAACACGAATAACGGACCTCGGAGAGAGTGTTTCCGCGGCGATTTGAGGTGGACAAGGCGAGCATCCCTAGCGAGAGTGGGCGCTGTGCTATGGGCAGGCGGGTTGTAGCAAGTTACTGTTCCAGCTTTCTGAAGTCGGAGATGCTGCACATCTATCGACAAGTAAAGGCGCTGCGTGGCGTACACACTTTTGTCGTCACCAAAGAAGTCCAGAATGCTGAGCGGTTTCCGTTTGATGATATTGAAGTGATTCCAAAGCGGCGCACGAACTTGCTTGTTCACGGATGGTTAAAATTCATCGAACGGCGGCCGCCGATTGTCTATCGCGGCGAATATCAAACGCTGGATTCATTATTGAGGCGGCACGGAGCTGACCTGATGCACATTTATTTCGGCCACACCGGCGTACACCTGCTTCCGTTTATCGAACAATGGCATAAGCCGTGCGTTGTATCTTTCCACGGCGCCGACGTTGCGCATAAACCAGAAATCAAAGATTATCCTGGCAAACTGCGGCGTCTTTTCAACGCGGTCCCGCTGGTGTTCGCCCGTTCTCAATCGCTTGCCGACCGGCTGACCCAGTTGGGGTGCCCACCGGAAAAGCTTCGCATCAATCGCACCGGAATCCCGCTCAGCGAATTTCCGATGGTGCACAGAGAACCGCCCCGTGACGGCAAATGGACAGTGGTGCAGGCGTGCCGGCTAATTCCGAAAAAAGGTGTGGCAACCAGCTTACGTGCGTTCGCAATTTTCAAAAGGGACTATCCTCGCTCGGAACTTATTATCGCCGGCAAAGGCCCGTTGCAGCCAGAATTGGAGATGCTTGCCGGAGGGTTGGGCATTGCCAGGGACGTGCATTTTGTCGGGTTTCTTTCCCAACCGAAGCTGCACGAACTTTACGCCAGTGCGCATCTGTTTTTGCATCCGAGCGAGATTTCTCCGAATCAAGATCAGGAAGGTGTGCCGAACTCGGCGCTCGAGGCTATGGCAACCGGTTTGCCGGTAGTTGCGACGCGCCATGGTGGGATACCTGAAGCCGTTGATCACGGGCGCACCGGTTTTCTCGTAGCAGAGGAGGATCACGTTGCGTTAGCAAACGCAATGCAATTGATCGCAAGTTCGCCCGTACTAATGCAGGAAATGGGGTTGCACGCCCACACGACGATAAAGGAACGGTTCGAACAGCAAACGCAGATCGATCACTTGGAATCGTTTTACGAGGAAGCGATTACAATGAACGGGGCAGCCGAACGGGTGGACTTAAGACGTGTCGCCCGAATGGCTCCGCAGTTTGCCGAGAGTTTGCCCGCAAAGTAATTCGCGCCTGAGAATTTTGTTTGTCATCAGGGTAAAACGCGCTTTTATATGCGCGTTCAAGTTGTAGCCGGGGCAGCTTTTCGCTATAGGAAGTGTGGGACGACGGCGGATTACTCCGGCAGGTCGGCACCGACCCGATGCCGGCTGCAACTGTCCTTACGAAAATGCGCAATCGTTGTTTACTGCTATCAGTCCTGGCGTTGATCTCCAGCGCAATGCTTGCCACTTCGGCTTTTGCAGCCGAAGCCGGTACGACTGAACACGAGGGCGTCTCGCTGAAACCGCAGATGCTTGTTCATTTCGGCCACGGCTTCGGGATCACAAACTCGATGCTGGTGACCTGGATTGTGGCTGCTGGTATCATCATTCTGGCGCAAACTGCGATGCGCAATCCCAAACCTATTCCAAGTCCTCGACAGAATTTTTGGGAGTGGATGGTTGAGGGTCTCTACACGTTCCTCGAAAACATTATTGGCCGCGACCTGGTGCGGAAAGGCTTTTGGTTCTACGCCACGATTTTCATTTTCATCCTTATTGTGAATTGGTTTGGGCTAATTCCGGGAATCGGAACGGTCGGGTGGGGTCACTATGGTCCGTCCGGAAATTTCGTGGTCGATCGCCCCCTTCTACGCGGGGGCAACGCGGACCTGAATATGACGACTGCAATGTCGGCAGTTTTCTTCGTGATGTGGTTCGTCTGGGCAATTCAGGCCAATGGCGTCGGCGGATTTCTGAAACATTTGTTCGGCCCAAAAGGTGAGACGTCTGGTATCATAAAGATCCTTATGGCTGTCATTTTCTTTGCCGTCGGCTGGCTGGAAGTCATCTCGATCTTGTTTAGACCGATCGCGCTGAGTTTTCGATTGTTTGGAAACATTTACGCAGGGGAAAGTATTCTTGAGGCGATGTCCACGATGGTTCCATGGTTGTCACCAATCCTGCCGATCCCTTTCTATTTTCTCGAAGTGCTTGTGGGCTTTGTGCAAGCACTCGTTTTCATGCTACTCACCGCGGTTTTCACAATGTTAATTGCAGAACACCAGGAGGGACCGGAGCACGCGCACTAATTTTCGAGGTCTCATGACGAGATCTCAAAACCACCTAAACCAAATATGATACTACCAATACTAGCAGAAATGAGCGGAAGCATTCACGTCGGGCTTGCCGCGATGGGCGTCGGAATCGGAATCGGCTTGACCGGTCTGGGAATGACCAGCGCGGTCGGTCGCAATCCCGGTGCGTTCACGCAAGTGCTCGTTCACGGAATTCTCGCCATCGCGTTGACCGAGGCGATTGTCTTCTACGCTCTTTATCTCGTTCACTAATTTCAACGGGGAGGCAATCGAATGTTGCGCCCGAGACTTAGCTTATGAACCTGATTATTGCCGCCAGCAGCGGAGGCGTCACCGACATCTTGCGCGAAACAGCTGAGACCTTCGGCTGGAATTGGAAGTTGTTTCTGTCGCAGGTCATTAGCTTCTGCATCGTTGCATATCTTTTGCAACGCTTTGCTTACAAACCCATCCTGGCTGTTCTCGAGGAGCGTCGGCGCAAGATCGAAGAAGGCCAGATAAATGCCGAGAAAATCAAAAAAGAACTCGCTGAAGCGGAGAAGCGTTACCAGGAAATTGTGAAGAAGGCCAACGCGGACGGACAAAGGATGATTGATGAAGCTCGTGAAAGCGCGGCCCATTTGTCCGAGCGCAAACAGCAGGAGGCGATCACAGCGGCTGAACAGATTATCACCAAAGCGCGTGAGGCAGCAGCGATCGAACACGACCGCACCATGGAATCGTTGAAGCGGGAGCTTGGCCGCTTGGTCGTCGATACGACTGCGAAGGTCACTGGCAAAGTCTTAACACCTGACGATCAACGCCGTTTGCAGGAAGAAGCAGCTAAAGAAGTGGCCTGATGAAGCTCAACAAGGAAATTCGTCAACTCTCGCGCAAGATGCTTCAGGCAAGTTTCACTGATGGCCAGCTTGATGCTGGCAGGATCTCCTCGCTGGTAGATTCGGTTATAAAAAAGAAGCCGCGCAATTACATCAGCGTGCTAAAAAACTACAAACGTTTGCTTCGACTCGAGGTAGAGAAGCGGCAGGCCAGAATCGAAACTGCGAGCGAAGTGGATGCTGCGATACGTTCAGAGATTGTCGCCAATCTGAAGAGAAAATACGGCGATGATCTTGCTACTGATTTTCACGTTGACCCTCGGCTCCTTGGCGGAATGCGGATCCGCGTCGGAAGTGATGTTTGGGACGGGAGCGTCCGCAACCGCCTCGAACGCCTTCAACATGAACTGTAAAAAACCATGAGCACCATACTCGAAGAGATTGAATCAAAAATTGGAGACCTAAAAACATCCACGACAAAGACCAACGTAGGCATTGTGCGCGAGACGGGCGACGGCGTCGCGCGGATCGAGGGTCTAAGCGACGTGATGCTTAATGAAATGATCGAATTTCCGAACGGCGTGTACGGTCTCGCACTTAATCTCGAGGAGACTGAAGTCGGCGCGATTTTGTTAGGCGATAACACGCTCATTGAAGAAGGCGACGAAGCAAAAACAACCGGACGTCTCCTCTCGGTTCCCGTAGGCAAGGCGCTTTTGGGTCGCGTCGTAAACACACTCGGTCAGCCGTTGGATGGTAAAGGTCCGATCAAAAGCGACACTTTTTATCCGCTGGAAAAGATTGCTCCGGGCGTGATCAAGCGCCAGAGCGTGAAACAGCCCGTTCAAACCGGAATCATGCCTATCGACGCAATGATTCCAATCGGACGCGGTCAGCGCGAGCTGATCATCGGCGACCGTGCAACCGGTAAAACCACGATTGCGATTGACAGCATCATCAGTCAGGCGCGGTTGAATAAGGCGGCTGAGGATTCAGGCGACAAAAATTATCGGCCGCTCTACTGCATTTACGTCGCGATCGGCCAAAAAAATTCCAACGTGGCGCGAGTCTTGAACACTCTCGAGAAAGAGGGCGCGATGCCTTACACAACAATTATCTCTGCGCCAGCATCCGACACGGCGACCAACCAATATCTGGCACCGTTCGCTGGCGCTGCGATGGGCGAGTGGTTCATGGATAACGGGATGGACGCGCTGATCATTTTCGATGATTTGTCAAAGCACGCAGTGGCTTATCGCCAGGTTTCGCTGGTTTTGAAACGGCCTTCAGGGCGCGAAGCATATCCGGGTGACGTGTTTTACCTGCACTCGCGATTGCTCGAGCGCGCGGCTCGCATGAGCGACGAATTCGGCGGCGGTTCGTTGACCGCCCTGCCAATCATCGAGACTCAAGCAGGGGACGTTTCCGCTTACATCCCGACAAATGTCATCTCAATCACCGATGGTCAGATTTATCTGGAAACCGATTTATTTTATCAAGGTGTGCGCCCTGCAATTTCAGTGGGACTTTCTGTTAGCCGCGTTGGATCAGCGGCCCAGATCAAGGCGATCAAACAGGTCGCGGGCAAAGTGAAGCTCGATCTGGCACAGTTTCGCGAGCTCGCTGCGTTTGCGCAATTCGGCTCGGATCTCGATACAGCCACGAGAGCGCGACTCGATCGCGGTCAACGGATTGTAGAGCTTTTTAAGCAGAAACAGTACAACCCAATTCCAGTTGAACAACAGGTCGCCGTTATGTGGGCCATGCAAAACGGTTACCTTGATTCGGTGCCGGTTGAACGGGTCAAGGAGTATCAACTGAAGCTTCAGGATTGGTTGCAGACGCGGAAGGAGCCATTGCTTAAATCGATTCGCGAGAAGAAAGAGCTCGACAAGGACATTGAACCCCAAGTCAAAGCAGCTTTGGACGAATTCAAAACGACCTGGCAATGAGGTCATGGTCGATTGGCAAAAGTTGTAACAGGTAATTTGTAATGGCGAATACGCGGGACATACGGCGCCGGATTAAGTCCATCCGCAGCACCGCACAGATCACGAAAGCGATGCAGATGGTGGCCGCTTCAAAGATGCGTAAGGCGCAGCAGCATGCACTTGCGGGGCGCCCCTACGCTGAATTGATGAATAAGGTTCTCGTCTCGCTACAAAAGCGCACGAATCCCCAGTTACATCCGCTTTTGGAAATCCGTCCGGTGAAAAAAGAGTTGGTGTTGGTTATCAGCACGGACAAGGGGCTTTGCGGCGGACTCAACACAAATTTGTTTCGCGAGGCCGCAAATTTTGACCAGACCAAGAGCGCTTTCGTGGTTAGTGGAAAGAAAGGCCGCCAGTTTATTGCACGGACCAAACGGGAGTTGCTCGCCGATTTCGAACTCAAGGATTCTCCCAGCTTTGTGGAGAGCAAACCCTTATCAAAATTCTGCCTGGAGAAATTTCTTAGACGCGAGGTAGACAAAGTTTCCGTGCTCTACACGCATTTTATCAACACGATAAGCCAGCGTGCGCTCTTACAGACCCTGCTGCCGATCAGCAGCTTTGATCTGCCGAAGGGCGCAAGTACCGAGGAGTCGAAGCAAGATCTCGATCCGATGCTCGGTTACGTTTTCGAGCCGAAAGCCGAAGAGTTGCTCGGTTTCGTGCTGCCTTACTACATTCAGTTTCAAGTTTTTCAGATGATCCTGGATGCCCGCGCCTCGGAACACAGCGCCCGCATGGTGGCGATGAAAAATGCAACCGATAATGCTGAGCAATTTATCAAGGACCTGACACTGGAGTACAACAAAATGCGTCAGGCAGGTATTACCACGGAGTTACTCGAGATCGCTACCGCGCAGATGGCGCTGAGCGGTTAATCACAATTTATGAATAAAGGAAATATTGTTCAGGTAATTGGTCCCGTTGTGGACGTCGAATTTTCGGATGAAAACAAAATGCCGAAAATCTACAACGCGCTCGAAATTGAATACGAAGTCAATGGGAACCCCACGAAACTGACTCTCGAAGTACAACAGCATCTCGGTGAAAATTGGGTGCGCTCGGTTGCCATGTCTTCAACCGACGGTTTGAAACGGGGCATGGAAGTGGTCGATACCGGCGGTCCCATCAGTGTGCCAGTAGGTGACGGCGTTCTTGGCCGACTGTTCAATGTAACCGGCGATACGATTGACAATCGCGGCCCTGTGAAATTTGAAAAGCGCTACCCGATCCACCGCCCTGCACCGGGGCTGACCGAGCAAGACACAAGCGCAAGGATCCTCGAAACGGGCATCAAAGTCATCGATCTTATTTGCCCATTTACAAAGGGCGGCAAAGTCGGCGCATTTGGCGGCGCGGGCGTCGGCAAAACTGTTGTCATCCAGGAGTTGATCAACAACATCGCGATGAAACACGGCGGGGTGTCGATGTTTGCAGGAGTAGGCGAACGAAGTCGTGAAGGGAACGACCTCTACAAGGAGATGAGCGAGGCCGGCGTGATCGATCAAAAAGATTTGTCGAAGTCGAAAGTGGGGATGGTTTTCGGTCAGATGAACGAGCCGCCGGGGGCGCGTCTGCGCGTCGCTCTTTCTGCGCTCGCGATGACCGAATATTTTCGCGACGAGAAAAATCAGGATGTTCTTCTTTTCATCGATAACATCTTTCGGTTCTCGCAGGCGGGCTCGGAAGTGTCGGCGTTGCTGGGCCGAACACCCAGCGCGGTGGGATACCAGCCGACCCTTGCTGCCGAGATGGGCGATCTCCAGGAGCGAATTACCTCGACGACTAAGGGGTCAATCACGTCGTTCCAAGCAGTCTATGTTCCAGCGGACGATCTTACAGACCCTGCGCCGGCAAACACTTTTGCTCATTTGGACTCAACCATCGTGCTTGAGCGCGCAATCGCTGAGCTCGGAATTTATCCCGCTGTTGATCCATTGGCTTCCACATCGAAGGCACTCGCTCCCGAGATTGTTGGCGAAGATCATTACGATGTCGCTCGAAATGTGCAGCGAGTATTGCAACGTTACAAAGATTTGCAGGACATCATCGCAATTCTCGGAATGGATGAGCTAAGTCCCGAGGACAAGCTGACTGTTAATCGTGCGCGAAAAATTCAGCGGTTTCTCAGCCAGCCGTTTCACGTGGCAGAAGTTTTCACGGGTTACAAGGGCCAATATGTGCCGGTCGCGGAAACGGTCCGCGGTTTTAAAGAAATTCTCGACGGTAAACATGACGATGTGCCCGAGCAGAATTTCTACATGAAGGGCGGCATCGAGATGATCAAAGAGGGCTAGCGCCTTCTACGTACTATGGCCACGCTCAAGCTCGAGATTGTTACACCTGAAGAAAAAATTTACTCCGAAGACGTGGAGATGGTCACGTTACCGGGTTCGGAAGGTGAGCTCGGAGTTTACCCCAAACACGTCCCGCTACTGACTACATTGGTACCAGGCGAGATGCGCGTGATAAAAAACGGACGTGAAACTGCGTTGGCCATCGGTGAGGGTTTTGTGGAGATCAGGACTGACGGAGTGTCGGTCTTGACCGACATGGCCCTGGAATCCGAAAAAATCGACGTCGCTGCCGCCGAAGCTGCGGTCGAGCGCGCAAGAGCGGCGATGAAAGAAGATCAAACGCCTGAACAGGTGGTTGCCATTCAAGCGTCGCTGCAAAAAGCGCTCGCCCAGTTGCATGTCAAACGCCGCCGCCACGGGTAATAATTTAAACGGGAGCAGTTGTTGCGCCGATCTGATGATGGCGCCCTCGCCATCACGGACTTTTTCTGTTACAAGGCTTCAATGCAGTCGCTAGAGACGCTCGGAATCATTGCAGGGAACGGCGTCTACCCGCGGTTGATCGCGGACGCAGCGCGGAACGCGGAAGTTAAGAAAATCGTCGCTGCCGCTTTTACAGGCGAGACTGATCCGACACTCGAGCAGCATGTAGCGCTGGTTGAGTGGATGCGTGTTGGGCAACTTGGCCGGCTCCTAACATTCTTTCACGGGCAGGATGTTCATCATGCGATTATGGCTGGACAAATCGCGCCGAAAAATCTTTTCGATCTTCGACCGGACTTGAAAGCGCTGATGCTTCTGGGCAAACTTAAAGAGCGCAACGCCGAATCGATTTTTACCGCGATCGCAGACGAACTCGCCAAAATCGACATCGATCTTCTTCCGGCCACAACCTTTCTGGAGGATTCGCTGGCGCAGCGAGGACTAATCGCTGGACCGAAATTGTCACCCCGCCAGGAGCGTGACGTCAACCTTGGCTGGAATGTCGCAACAGAAATTGCGCGACTCGATATCGGGCAAACGATCATCATTAAAAATGGAACGATCGTCGCCGTGGAAGCCTTGGAAGGAACAAACGAAACCATTAAACGTGGTGGAACGCTTGCGCGTGAAGGCGCAGTCATTGTCAAAGTCAGCAAACCGAATCAAGACATGCGCTTCGACGTCCCAGTGATCGGGGTCGAAACAATTCGCATCGCCGCTGAATCGAGAGTGCGCGTCATCGCTGTCGAAGCTGAAAAGACATTACTGCTCGAGCGCGACGCGATCGCGGATTTTGCCAGTCGCGCGAACATATCAATCATTGGCAGTTAACTCGCGCTTTATGGGCTTAGAGTTGAAACGCCTATGCGAAAAATGTGAAGCGTCGCTTACACCAAACGGAACAGCGTACATTTGCAGCTACGAATGCACCTATTGCGCGAGTTGCGCCAAGCGAATGGACCTGGTTTGCCCAAACTGCCGGGGTGAACTGGTACCGCGACCGCGCCGTACAGATCAAGTTAATTTCGGTGACTCCGTTGATGCTTGATTCGATAGGTCAGAAAGCACTCATCACCGACCGTACGCATGTCGATCAATGAACAATGCACGCTGGCAGGGAGAAATGTCTTGCTCAGACCTGTTAGCGTGGGCGCCTTGCGTCCGCCGAACAAATACGGGGCGATTGTAAGATTGAGCTGATCGACCAAGCCCTGTTCTATTAGGGAGCGAAAAAGAGTTGGACCGCCCTCACAAGCAAGCGTGCGGACCTTGTATTGATGACCCAAAGTTTTCAGCATTGCAGCAAGATCGACCTCCTTCGCGCTCGTTAAGTGCAGTGTCGCCCGTTTGCTCAAAGCTTCCTGATTTTTTTGAGGCATTCGTTTGGTTGAAAAAATAATGATCGGCGAGATGTCGGATTGAAAAATCTTCAGGCCATCGTCGATTTTGCCTTGGTTCGAGACAATGACGCGAAGCGGAGAGCGAGACTGACCGCGTTTGATCCTCAAGTCCTGCATTTCTGCCGGCACTCCAAGCCTGACGTTGTCGCGTTCCAGACTCGTGTGGCCAAGCAGCACCGCATCCGCTAGGGCTCGCTGGCGAAACAAATGCAGCTTGTCTTCGCGCGAAGTGAAATCTACCGGACCGAAATTTTTGGTGGTGACCTTGCCGTCGGCGGTCATGGCGAAGGTGGCTATTACGAATGGGCGTTTTCGTATTTGCCTCATCGCCAGGAAAACGTCCAATGTCTAACAGTCAATTGTCCGAATTCCCCGTTGGGCATTGAGCGTTGGTCCCTGAAGATTTTCCTCATTCCGGTTCGCCGAGCTCATGTTCAAGCGTGACAACTTCCTCTTCCATTTCGCGAAGTTTCACGTGTTCTGCTGCGCCACTCGGCTTGTAAAACAGATAAATAAAGGCGCCTGGGAGACAGCAAATGAGAATTATCACGAAACTCAGCGACCCGATTAAAATGGCCTTTGCTTCCGGAACGCCACAGAGCCCGTTTAGCATGATCTGCAAGACTTTTTCGCGAAGCCCAATGCCCGCGAAACTAATCGGCAAAGCCGAGATCGTTCGTTCGACCGGCATAATGGCAAAGAAATTAACCAGTGGCACACGCACACCCAATGCATAAGCAGCAAACAGGAAAGCTGTAAACGTTGCAAGATGCGCGACAATCGAGACACCAAACGCAACGAGGGAAGCCCGCCAATGATGCGCATACAGATGATACGCAGCGAAGATCTCGATCAGTTTATCGCGTCCGGGAAAATGTGCGGGAAAAAACCGGAACAGTTTGAATCCACTGATGACGAACGTAGCAACC
>DATARG010000021.1:0-30763 GCA_036264275.1 Candidatus Udaeobacter sp.
AACCCACGAGTACAAAATGGCAGAAGAGAAAATCATCACAAAACATCCGCTCGGTAAGACTGGTCGAAACATCAACAGGGCAAAATACGACACACTGAGGAAGGCTATTCTGTCAGCCCTGCAAAAAAATGAACCTCACTCACACCGAATTGTTCAGCCGCCTCAATAAGAGCTTAAAAGGCAAGGTTCGCAGGAAATATCAGTTGGTATGGCGAAACGGTTAACTCGATTTGGAAGTAAAAAAATGATAGAAAGAACGTCTTCAAGACCTCAAAAATATCGGCTCAACCCCAACTAAGTACCATGAAAGCAAACGAACCGACTGTTTACGGCGTCACTAAAATCGCGGAACTCTTTCCCAGCATCAGGAAGATCAAGAACAAGTCGCTGCGCGAAAAGGTCGCCGCGGTCTGGAGCGAGGCCATCACCACGGGCTGCGGCGGCAAGGGTTGGACCTTCGCCGAGTTGCGCGCGGTAAAGTTCACGCTGCTGGCCGGCGACATCAACATGACCTTCGTTGAGCATCTCAATTCATGCGCCCGGCAATGCATCGCCATCGCCGACGTGCTCAAGAAATCGTTCCGCTGCGGCATCCCGATTCAGCGCGACTATCTCATTGCCGGTGCGCTGCTGGCCGATGTCGGCAAACCGTTGGAGTACGATAAGGACGCGTCGGGCAATGTATTTCAGGGTAAGTTTGGGCAGCAGGTGCGGCATCCATTCAGCGGCGTCGCGCTCGCCTTCAAACACGGAATTCCCGGCGCAGTCCTGCACATCATCGCTACGCACAGCCACGAGGGCGACAAGGTCGAGCGCTCGATCGAATCAGTTATTTTTCATCACGCTGATTTTGTCGACTTCGACATTGCAAAGCTCCTGGGAAAGCGGGCCGCTAAAAAAGTAAAACCACAAGCGGGACCATGATCTAACGCCACCGACATCATTAACTCCGGCTACAGCAACGCTGGACGCGTGCGCCGCAGCTGAATAATTTATTGCCACCTAATATGGGCCTTACACTTGTAGAGAAGATTGCAGCGCGACATGCGAACGGACTTGCTCCCGGCACGGTAGTGCGCAGCGGCGACTTCGTTTCGATTCGCCCGCGCCATGTCATGACGCATGACAACACCGGCGCGGTGATTCCAAAATTCAACCAGATCGGCGCAACATCGATTGCCGATCCGGCGCAGCCAGTCTTCGCCATCGATCACGACATTCAAAACACGTCACCCGAAAATCTGGCGAAGTATGCGAAGATCGAGGCGTTCGCTAGCGAGCACGGCATCGATTTCTACCCGCCGGGAACCGGCATTTCTCATCAAGTGATGGTCGAGCAAGGCTACGTCGTTCCCGGCTCGATGGTGGTCGCCAGCGATTCGCACTCGAACCTTTACGGCGCAATGGCGGCACTTGGGACGCCGGTTGTACGCACCGATGCCGCGAGTATTTGGGCGACCGGTGTAACGTGGTGGCAGGTTCCTCCGGTCGCAAAAGTTATCTTGAAAGGAAAACTTTCGCCCGGTGTCGTCGGAAAAGACGTGATCATCGCGCTATGCGGGTTGTTCAACAAAGACGAGGTGCTCAATCACGCAGTCGAATTCGTCGGCGACGGAGCCGCCAATCTTCCGATGTCGGCGCGAATGACGATTGCGAACATGACAACGGAATGGGGCGCGCTTGCAGGTGTGTTTCCGTTCGACGAGGTCACCGCTGATTATCTGCGCTCTCGCGTTGCCGAGTTCACCAACCCGCAACGCCTGGGCAAACGCGGCGCAAAGGGCCGGTCCGGTTACACAAATGCCGATATCGAGGAGTGGTGGAAAAATCGCAGCGAACTGAGCGCCGATCCCGACGCCGAATACGCAATCGAGCTTGAGCTGGATCTTGCGACGGTAGTTCCGCATGTGTCCGGGCCTAACGAAGTGAAAACGATGGTTTCTCTGCCGGAAATGGAACGCAAGCATGTGCCAATCCAGAAGGCCTATTTGCTCTCATGCGTGAACGCACGCTTCGAAGATTTGCGCGATGCGGCGGAAGTCATTCGCAGCCGAGGCGGACGCGTCGCCAATGGCGTTGAATTTTATCTCGCGCCGGCTAGCGCGGAAACGCAGGCACACGCCGAGTCCACTGGCGACTGGCAAACGTTGATTGATGCTGGCGCAATTCCGTTGCCGCCCGGTTGCGGTGCATGCATTGGCCTGGGCCGCGGTTTGGTGCAAAAAGGCGAGACAGCAATCAGCGCCACCAATCGGAATTTCAAAGGGCGCATGGGCGATTGCGACTCGTTCGTGTATCTGGCTTCACCCGCTGTAGTAGCCGCCAGTGCGTTGGCCGGGTTTATTTCGGCGCCGAAAAGTTTTAGCGAGCGCGCTGCCGGGACTGCAACGCGACGCCGTGAGAAAAAACCGAGGTCTGCGGGGTCGGTGCAGATCATGGATGGTTTTCCCTCCAGCGTGCGCGGGCGGATCCTGTTCATCGACAAGGACAATCTGAACACCGACGGGATTTACGGGAGCAAACACACTTATCGCGACGACATGACCCCCGAGCAGATGGCCGCCGTAACATTCGAAAACTACGATCCGAATTTCAACGCGATTTATCAAAAAGGTGACGTTGTAGTAGGCGGGTTGAACTTCGGAAGCGGTTCGAGTCGCGAACAGGCTGCGACGGCTCTCAAGTTCAAGGGAATTCCTTGCGTGATCGCCGGCAGTTTTTCCGAAACCTATAAGCGCAATGCGTTCAACAACGGCTTCGTCGTCTTCGAATGTCCCGAGTTGGTTACATACTTGCGCGACACGTTAGCTCATCGCGCACTGACAACGGTTGGACCGGAAATTACCATCGACTACGCGAAATCGATCCTCACCGTCGACGGAAAATCATTCCCCTTCCCGCCGCTCAGTCCTGCTGCGCAGGAATTGATTGTTGTCGGTGGCGCCGAAAAGCTCGTTGCATCTCGTCTCCGCTCGAAAGCCTGATTTTTACCGCAGCGCACGCAGAGAACATCGAGAGACAGACAACGTTTCCTATTCTCTGCGAACTCTGTGGTGAATTTCTGAAGATTGCCAGGAGTTGCAGCTTGGAGCCTCGCCGCTAAAGTCGCCTTCCTATGGCCAAATACAAAATTGCGTGGATGCCCGGCGACGGCGTGGGCAACGATGTGATGGAAACGACGCGCCTCGTTCTAGATCGGCTGAAACTCGATGCCGAGTACGTGCCTTGTGACATCGGCTGGGAATTTTGGTGTAAAGAGGGCAACGCCCTTCCCGATCGCACAGTTAAGGTATTGAAGGAAACCACTTGCGGTCTCTTCGGCGCAATCACCAGTAAACCACAATCAGAAGCCAAAGAAGAATTGGCGCCGGAACTCAAAGGGAAAGGACTGGTTTATTTTTCGCCAATCGTCGGGCTACGCCAGATGTTCAATCTCCACACCAACATGCGTCCGTGTAAAAGTTATCCGGGCAATCCGCTCAATTTTCGCGGCAATAAGGTCACGAATCCCAGCGGCGAAGACGTGCCGATCGATCAAGTCGTGTTTCGAGAAAACACCGAAGGCATGTACGGCGGTGTGGAATTCTTTCCCTTGCCTGAAGCGGTTTACACCGCGTTGTGCGCGAACCCGAAAATGAAGAAGTGGAAGGACAAGGCCGGACTGGAGAACATCGCGCTTTCTACGCGGATCATGAGCGTGCAGGGATGCACCAGCATCTGCAAACAAGCGTTCGAGCACGCAAAGAAAACCGGTCGAAAGCGCGTCACGCTGATCGAAAAGCCGAATGTGCTGCGCGAAACCGGCGGTTTAATGATGCGTTGCTTCAAGGATGTCGCCAAAAATTATCCCGATATCCGCGCCGACGACGCAAACATCGACGCGATTTGCATGTGGATGTTTAAGAATCCACAAGATTATTCGGTGCTCGTGGCGGAAAACATGTTTGGCGACATCGTGAGCGATCTATGCGCCGGCCTCGTCGGCGGACTAGGCTTCGCTCCGAGCGCCAATCTCGGCGACAACTACGCAGTCTTTGAACCGACGCACGGATCCGCCCCGAAATACGCGGGCCAAAACAAGGTGAATCCGATCGCCATGCTCCTGACCTCAAAGCTAATGCTTGATTGGTTAAAGGAAACGGACATGGCCACGCGCCTGGAAAACGCCATCGCTCGTGTGATCAAGGAAGGCAAAGTGCGCACCTATGATATGGGCGGGAATGCGTCTACACTCGACATGGCCAAAGCTGTCGCGGATTACGCCACATAAATAATCTCCAACGAAAGCAAGCTCATTTGAGCGCGAGGCGAGTGACGCCGCAGCCAAAGAGAGCCGTCGTCCTGGCTGAATTCGCAAGAAACGCCTTAAGGTTTTGGCACGAAGGGCCAGAAGATCGGGATGAGGATGCTCGCTACGATCCAGAGAAGGATATTGAGCGGCGCGCCTATCTTCGGGAAATCGGAGAAGCGATAACCACCTGCGCCAAAAACGTAGGTGTTGGTTTGGTGTCCGATCGGGGTCGCGAAGCTGGCTGCGCAACCGAACATGACTGCGACGGCGAACGGCCGCGCGTCGACTCCCATTGTTGCTGCAATTTCGAATGCGATCGGAGTTAAAAGGACCGCGACAGCGTTGTTGCTGATCAACTCAGTGAGCACCGTGGCCACAAGATATGTGACCGAGAGAGTGACGGCCGGTCCGAAGCGACCGACAGCGCCGGTCAAACCACTGGCGATAAGGTGGGCGGCACCGGTCGTTTCCATCGCGGTGCCGAGCGCGAGCATGCCGAGAATCATGTAGAGGATTCTCCATTGGACCGCTCCGCGCGCCTCCTCGATGTCGAGGCAGCGGGTGACAACGACGAAAATGGCGGCGATCAACGCCAGCGCAGCGAGCGGCAGGACGTGAAACGCACCGAGCAGGATGACGCTGCCGATGGCCATGGTCGCCAGCGGGGCTTTGTGCCGGCGAAAAGCGCGTTGTGTCGGCTCGGTGAGACTGAGGAAGTCGCGCTCCTGCATGAGGCGATGGATTCCCTCCGCTGGTCCCTGCACGAGAAGGGTGTCGCCAAAGTCCAACTCGACGTCTTCGAAATGTTCGCGAAGGTTTTCCCCCTGACGATGAACGGCAAGGATATGAACGCCGTATTGCTTGCGAAAATTCAAGTCACGGAGCGTCTTGCCGAGAAAAGTGGAGCGATTGCCCAGGATTCCTTCCATCAGGACGGCTTCGTGCGCGCCGGTGATTGCAACGCCGAGCTCGGCTTCTGATTGGAAAAGCACCCCGGGCATTTCCTTGATTCCCCTGACCCCGGCGACGGGCGTTTCGATTAGCAGTTGGTCGCCGGCGATAAAGCGCAGCCCATCGAACGGCGCCTCGATCCTCCCACCGTCGCGCAACACGGCGATGATCCGCGCCTCGCGTAGCCGGGCGAGCGGCGTCTCGGCAAGTGTTTTCCCAAGAAGCGGTGAAGCGTTGCTGATCACCGCCTGAGTGAGAAACAGCCTCGGCATTCCGCCGCCGATGAGAGCCGCGAGACTCTCACGATAAGGCAGGAGTTTGCGGGCAAAGATGAGTAGATAAGCGACCCCGACGACTGCGTAGATAAGTCCGAGCGGCGTTATTTCAAACATCCCAAACGGGACGAGACCGCTACGATGGGCGATTCCGTTCACGAGCAGATTTGTGGATGTGCCGATGAGAGTGCAAGTGCCACCGAGGATCGAGAAATAGGATAGAGGGATAAGAAGGCGCGAAGCTTTCAGGTCGGTATTACGCGCGAGGGTCAGGACCACTGGGACAAAGACCACGACTACTGGCATGTGGTTAACCATGGCCGAGAGCGGCAAGGTTAGAAGCGCGAGTGCGAGCAGCGCCCGCCATTCGTTCGTACCCGCCAGCCGCATAAAGACGCGAGCGAGCGAGTCGATCGCGCCGGTGCGCTCGAGTCCTGCGCTCAAGACGAACATGCAACCGATCACGATGGGCGCGCTGTTGCTGAAGAGGGCAAGCGTTTCATCCGCGCTCAGGATACCCGTGACGAGCAGTACTCCCATCGCGCTCAGTGCTACGAGATCGGGCGACGCCCACTCGCGAAGAAAAGCAGTAAAGACCATCGCCACCAGCGCGAAGACGATGATGAGATGAAGGGTGTGCACGCTCATGGCTCAGTCGCAGATTTCACCGCGCGCTGTTTTCGCCGACAATGCCGCCGATCACAATGCGAAATTGGAGGACGCCAGTGGGGCGGCGCGCACGCGCAGCCACTCGGGGCGTTGCCCAATGCTGATAAACGCATTTTGCGAGTACGAGAGAAACGCCATGAAAACCGCGACGAAACGGGCCTTCTCTTTCTCATGAAACGAGTGGTAATCCTTCAGCCCATCGATTACTACCTGCGCGAGCGCCGCATTAGATGCGAGTAGAAATACCAGCTCGCGAAGTGTTCATGACAGACTGCGCGCTCGCAGATCGGAGCGCTGCGGTATTCTGCCGAATCTGATGCGCCACGTATATCAACGAGATCACAACCGCCATCGCCCCGATTATCCGTGCAAGGTTTGCGAGATCATTGAGATTCATGCGCGTTCGCTGCGAGAATCTGTCAAAGCATTGAATGGTAAAGCGCCAAATCGGCCGACTCCTCGCCTTTTCATGCTCTCCTCGGTTGAGGAGGATAGGCAAAAAAATCACAGCGAGCTCGTCACAGGTCACTCATCACTTGCCTTTGAGCTGGCGTTCGTACTCCGCGGCATCGAAGTGGCCGCTCGATTCCGCGATCAAGCCGGCATTATCAATCTTCCACAGCTCGTAGCCGCTGATCCGAACGTGGCTTCCTGTTTCTGCATGCGTGCCGCTCAGCGTCCAGTGGAATGCGATTCTATCTCCGCGGGACTCAAGTTTGTCGAACGTGACGGTCATGTCCGGAAAATCGCGCATGAATGCGCGCGCGACTTCGAAAGCCGGAGTCGGCGGCCCGCCATTCACTGTCAACGAGGCATTCTCGGCGAAAAACGCCGCGACGGTTTCCGGATTCCGACTGCACCAAGCCTCCGCATACCGCTTCGCGAAATCGACTGGGTCACTCACATCACTGATCGAATTGCAGTTCGCGCTATCTCGAACCATCAGGAAAGTCGGCTGCTCCCGCAGACTTAAGGCGCTGCGCAGCGGCCTCATGTCCCCGCATCTGAGCCTCCTTCAGCGCAGTCCATCCGCTCGATGAGCGCGCGTTAACATCCGCGCCAGCAGAAAGAAGGGCTTCAACGATCTCCAGATCTCCTTTTAGTGCAGCGTTGAACAGTGGAGTCCAACCAGCACCGTCCCGATCGTCAACATGCGCGCCGGCCGCCAGAAGAATGCGTACTGTTTCTCCGTTGCTATTCTGAGCTGCACGAGCCAAAGCAGTGTCGTTTAACGTGGCGGACCGGGCATTTACATCTGCTCCAGCCTCAATCAAGAGCTTCGTCATTTTCTGGTCACGACGACCGGCAGAAATCGAAAGCGCAGGGAATCCAACATCGTCGGTTTGATTTACATTGGCGCCTTTGGAGATCAGTTTTTGCGCTTTCTTCAAATCGCCAGCCTCTACTGCCTGAATTAAGGGAGGTTCGTTGTCTCGCCTGCCAGCGACTTGGTCAATTACCCAAAATACACCGCTGACAATTCCGTCATCTACTGGCTGCATCAGATTCACCAATGGCTCTGAAACTTTAGGCACGAGAAGTCCTGCAGAAAGCAAGGCCAGCAGAAGCACGTACGTAATCCCGTTGGACTGTATTATCCAGCGTCGAATTGTCTGTCGCGGCAGTTCGCGGAAGAAACGCGCAACAACAAAGCCTTCGGTCGCGACTGACATGAAATAGAACACCACTGTCAAGACCGCAATGGCGAGAGCGATATTCCATAAGCTTGGATCTGATGCTAACCACGCCGGTCCGATACCTCCCGGGGCTGCCGCTACTTGAACTAGAACAATTGCAAACCAGGACAGTGGAATACCAATTACGGTAGAAAACCCGTTCGCGATGGCTTGCGCCAGGAGCGCCCGGCTAAACGAGAGATGGTAACGTCGAGCGCCGTACAGCGCTTCAATAAAAATGATCGGGACCAGGGCGAACCAAGCGAACGGCAAATAGACCGCAACCATCGGAAGGCGATGTCAGCGAGCATCAAATCAATCAGCATCTGAGCTTACGATTGTCCTCTTTCGGAGAACTCATCGTTGTTGTTTCTTCAGCCCGACGAGTTCGCACTGGTTGTAAGTCGAATACGTTTTTGGTCCTAACAATTGCTGGCAAAGAACATTTTCCAGTCGTAAGGCGGGAGATCATTTTGAAGGAACGATTACCGTTCTCACGTGGTCAATGGAATCCTGAAGTGCATCCAGCGCCGCGTTAATTTGGGATGCGTCGAGATCGATAACGTGCAACGTCTCTGGCGGAAATCGAAGTTTCCCGCTGCGCGCGAATTCGATGAGCGCTGGAATTTCAATCGCGAGATGATCGGAGACGCCGATGATTTCCGCTTCTTTGTTAATCAACTCACTGTACGGATGAAGCGACATTGATTCGGCGGTTAATCCGACAAGAGCCGCGCGTCCCAAGGGTCGCAGGCAGAGTACCGCCTGGCGCATCCTTTTTGCAGAGCCGATCAATTCGAGTGCGACATCGACTCCTATTCCAGCAGTTGAATCTTTGATTTGTTTGACCGGATCTGCGGACTTCGCGTCGATCGCAATAGCTCCCATGCTAGCGGCCGACGCGAGCTTCGCAGGATTGATTTCAATCACGTAGACATCTCCGCAATCGAAAGCGCGTGCCAATTGCAACGCCGAAAATCCAAGTCCGCCGAAGCCAAGAATCGCAATCGACTCGCCGGCTTTGAAGCGGGCTTTGTTCAGAGCATGAAGCGCAGTTGCCACGAGCACATCATGATTGCGCCGATTTCGAATGGAATCTCATCGGGAAGCAAAAACGCATTCGCGTCGGGAACTTTGAGGAATTCCGCGTAACCGCCGTCCCGGTGTTTGCCAATCATTTCCCCACTGCGACAGAATTGTTCGAAACCGCGCATACAAAACTGGCACGACCCGCAGCTGACCAGATAATGCACGCAGACACGGTCTCCCGCCGAGAGGTGTGCCACATCGCTGCCGACTTCCTCCACGCGACCCGCGATTTCGTGCCCCAGAGTCAGCGGTAAACGATCAATTTCGGAAATGCCCGCGCGATAATGCGAATCCGAGTGACAGATCCCGGCAGCCGCAACGCGAATCAAAATGTCCGACGATCCGATCTCGGGAATTCGAATGTCCGCCTCCTCGAGCGGTTTTCCGACCTGGACGAGTCGCACCGTTCTCATTTCAAATCAGCGCTACGAGCGCTTTAGATCACTCACAATGTCATTCTGAGCGAAGAATCTCGGGTCAAATACCGATCCACTCAGAGAAGTAGACAGAGATGTTTGAAAGCCTGGTCTTATGCTTCGCATTTCGTTGCAGCGCTTCGCTCAATATGACAGCGCCATTTGCGAAACGAGTTCTAGCGCTTGTGAGTGACATAGGCGTAAATCTTCTCGTTGTACCGCCGTGCATATTCTTCCTGTCGCTCTCGAAGTGGTACGTCGCTCGTGACGCAGCCAATACCGCCATTCGCCTTAGGATACTTCTTTGCTAGCTCGAACGGAACACCTACTGGCCTAGAAGCAATGCTACCGGCCCAGTAAAACTTGATATGTCCTGTACGAATGTCCTGCTCAGCTTCCTTCACCGCATCAGCGGGGTTCCAAGTCGGCTCCGCAGCGACGCAAAACCCGACGAGTAACATAAAGATGAGGGTGTACAAGCATTTCATACGAGCTCACAACGTGATCAGATTTTTTGAGCAAAAGCGAGAGTTTTTAACCAGATACTAGTCGACGCTTATTACTACTTTCCCTCTGGCGTGGCCTTGCTCGACGTAACGAATTGCGTCGGGCACCTGATCTAGTTTGTAAGTTCGATCAATCACCGGTTTCAGTTTCCCAGACTGCATCATATCGGCGAGGAAGGTGAGATCGTTGTGATTCGCGTCGGCCATCATCATCCCCATCTCCTGGTTTACGAATTTCGAGAATACCATCGCCCAAAGCGCTTTGCCGAGTCCGCCAAGAAAGCCTTGATCGCCTGCTCCGCCGCCGCCAATGAGGACGTATTTGCCGTTCGGAGTTAAGACGCCCCTGCATTCCGAGAGCGAATGGTTGCCGACATTATCGAGCATGACGTCGTAGCGTTCTGCGCTCTTGGTGAAATCTTCCTTGGTGTAATCGATTACGTGATCGGCGCCGAGCGATTTCACAAGATCGACATTCCGTGTACTGCAAACGCCCGTCACATCTGCACCCAACGATTTCGCGATTTGGACTGCAAACGTGCCGACGCCGCCAGATGCGCCATTGATCAAAACTTTCTGTCCGGGCTGAACTTTTCCTTTGTCACGCAGGGCCTGCAAAGCAGTGATCCCCGCGATATTGACCGAAGCCGCGTCCTCAAAACTCATACTGGGCGGCTTGAGTGCGACTGCCCTAGCCGCACGCGGACACACATACTGCGCAAAAGCACCTCCACGTCCTCCGAATACTTCATCGCCTGGTTTGAACTGTGTCACATTCTTACCGACCGCTTCAACGGTTCCGGCAAAGTCAACGCCCAGACGAGTATCCTTTGGTTTGCGAAGACCCACTCCCATCACGCGCACGACATAAGGCGTGCCTTCGACGAAGTGCCAGTCATACGGATTGACCGAAGCCGCGCGAACTCTTACCAGGATCTGGTCATCATTCGGGACGGGCTTTTCAATCTCTTCTAACTTGAGGTTGGCCACACCATAATCGCAATAAACAATGGCCTTCATCGGATTGGCCGGGGCAGCGGTATGGCCACAGTCGTTAGTCGATCTCCAGTAGGCAATAAACACCCCGATGAATGCCAGCAACAGCAGAACTAACACCGCGTATGTAATCCACTTTAGTATGCGCTTTAACACTCTCATGGGTCTCCCTTAAATCTATTTTATTGGTCTGTTGTTACTCCACAGTTAACACAACTTTGCCGCGCGCGTGGCCCTGTTCGAGATAGGCGAGCGCCTGCGGACTTTCGCTTAACGATTTGTACGCGCGGTCGATGACCGGCTTCATTTTTCCAGTTTGCATAAGATCCGCAAGATACGCGAGGTCGTTGTGATTAAGTTCGGCGATGAAAAACTTAAATTTTTGGCTGGTAAACTTCGACATGAGAGGCGTAGTGAACGAGCGGGCCATGTGCAGCCAGGAATCTTCGTGCCAGCCTGCTCCGCCGAGGCCGACATTCAGGCAAATTCCGTTAGGGGCGAGTATGCGCCGGCGCTCGGAGAACGAGTGGTTCTGAATGTTGTCGAACAGCACGTCGTAGCGCCGATCGCCCTTAGTGAAATCCTCCTTCGTGTAATCGATCACGTGATCGGCGCCTAACGATTTCACAAGATCGACATTGCGCGTGCTGCACACGCCGGTCACCTCGGCGCCAAGTGCTTTGGCGATTTGCACCGCGAAGGTGCCGACGCCACCAGACGCGCCGTTGATCAAAACCTTTTGCCCTGGCTGAACGTGTGCCACATCGCGCAGACCTTGCAACGCGGTAATGCCCGCAACGGCGATTGAACCCGCTTCCTCGAAGGTGACGGTTGCCGGTTTCAATGCGATGGCACGGTCCGCCTTCGCGCAAACGTATTGCGCGAGCGCGCCGGTCCGTCCGCCGAACACTTCATCGCCGACCTTATACTGCGTCACCTTTTTGCCGACAGCTTCAACGACTCCGGCGTAATCGACACCGACACCGGTGTCCTTTGGTTTGCGCAATCCGCCGCCCATCACGCGGGCAAGCAACATGCCGCGCACAAAATGTCCATCGAGCGGATTGAGCGACGCGGCGCGCACCCGCACCAGCACCTGAGTGTCATCGGGTTTTGGCTTTTCGACATCTTTGACCTGAAGAACGTCAGGTGTGCCGTACTCACATTTCACGACGGCCTTGATCGGCTCGGCAGGAACGCCGCTGTAACGCTCGCAATCATTCGTTGATGTCCAGTACGCGATAACGCCACAAAGGATTAACAAGAGAAAGATTGCACCTAGAGCCCATTTAATAACACGCTTCCATCGCTTATGCGCACGCTTAGGCTTTGGTTCACTTGTCATCGTTCCTATGTCATTCCTTTTTCTTGTCAGTTGCATTAGTCCCATTACCCTCCGCTCGTTTTTGATTCGGCAGCAGTCCGAGTTGTTGCATCATCGAAAGTTGGTCAAATGCAGACCATTCTTCTTTGATGTTTCCATCGACGATCCGCCAGACCGTAATCCCAGCCTGCTCCGCCTTCTTGCCGGTTACAGGTAGTCCGTTACCTGTGCCGGTGTTGGTGCCGCGCGCAATCCAGTAAATCGTGACCAGGTCACCTTCGGCGATTAATTTTGCGGGCACGATCGCCAGATCAGGAAACGCCTGGTGCCAGCCTTTCAAAGCTGCCTGGTCTTCATCCAGGCTGATATCTCGATGGAGACCGTGGTTAACGAAATCTTTGGCGTACAGTTGTTCTGCAAGTTCGAATTTTCCCCCGCTGAGAAGTTCCTCGAATGCGCGTTTTGCGAGCGCCTTGTTTTGTTCCTGTAATGAGGCTGCACAAGCGATACTCGCAAGGAAGAGTGAGCAATTGATAATAGCAGTAAGTATTTTCATAAGAATATCGGGAACGTGTGATGATGAAGGTTGCTAACACCGTCAATGTCTGTCGCTATTTTTGATGCCCGTAAGCCCTTAAACAAAAGCCACAAACTCACCACGAGTTCAAAGATGGCCATCGGTGAATCAAACCAGTAGTCGTTAACAATTTTGTTAAAGTCAGGAAAAATCAGAAAAATAAAGGCGCAAATCACGCACCAAGCTGATGAAATCACACCGAAAGCAGCCAGCGTTTTTGGAATGTAGCCCGACTTCAACCAAAGATACGCGCAAACGGTTGCGGCCAATCCGAAAAAGGGCAGACCGATATAATAATCGTCGAAATTCGCCGCGATCTGCAGCCTGGCCAAAGCTTGCACGTGGTCCGGTTGAAATACTTGAAGATACGGTGCGGTTCCGAGTAGTCGCAACGAGGTAAGCAGATTAAGTGTGGCAAGGAGCCATAACATTGCGAATACCAGACGGAACAACGCCCCTATCAACGCAAGGATAGGGCCAACTGGCTTAAGAATCACATAAAGCGCTGCGACTAAAACAATGACGTTGGCGCTGTATACCAGAAAACAAATGAGCGCCACTCGAACCTGCGTTTGGTGCGCCATGATGTTACGCCCGGTTTCCGCAGCATCGCGTGGCACGATTAGAGGGCTAAATAACACATAATTTCCGAAGACCACGATCCCTACGGCAAGCAGACCTGTAACTCCGGCAATCTTCGCGGCCGTGCGTTGAGACTCTTTGATACGGTTCACAAGCCGATTTAGGCCAATACGCTGACCGGCTCTGGTAGTGCTTGTATTTTTGCACCTCTAATCAGTAGCCACAGCATGATTGCTAGCTCTCCAAACAAGACCGGTTGGAGCATCTCAAAAGCACCATTGTAGTAAGGCTGAAAAAACAACGCGATCACGCTGAGGGCCACATAACCGAAACAATTGATCATCAACCAGACACCGATGAAGCGGGGTAAAAACCCCGAGCGAAATACTAACAACCCAAACGGGAAGAGCCATACGCCCCAGAAGATCTCGTCGATAAAAATCCCCTGAGAATGCAAACGAATGAACAGCATGCCCAAGGCGTTGCGCTGGGCAGTGTCGAACACGCTGAGAAATTCGCTGCCGCGAAAAAGAACAAGAGCAGCTATGTTATTTAGCGTGTTGAGAAACCCGACGGCGGCCGAGACCAGGACAAAAGCAACCATCAACAATGCCCAGGTCCTGTTTACGTTGCTCAGCAGCCGATAAAGAGCGATCGCGAGGCAAATGAAAATGACGTGCCCAATAAGGTCGGCAAAGATCGAAAGACGAAAGAGCGTTTCGTGAGCAAGAATGTTAGCCGCAGTCCCGGTGGCGTCCCCGCGCACAATGAGCTTGTTAGGAACATAAATTAGACTGAATGGCGCGGTAATTACCATCGATGAATACACGACCCCTGCGATGCGTGCGACCTTATCAGTTGGATGCATCGGGTTTTGTCTCCTTTCTTAGCTCGTTCATCGATCAGAGCGGCCCGCCGTAACGGCGCAGCCGGATTGCTACAACGATGAACACGGCGGCAATTATTAGTCCGGACCAAAGGCCGGGAGAGCTTAGATATGCCGCGGGGGTGAGTTGGGGGAAGTCGACCGAGTGCATCGGAAAAGCAAATGCCTTCGGTGCGAATCCAATCAAACGATCCTTCAGCATCAAGCCAAAATGCGAAGTGCCGAATGTGATCTTCTCAAAAAACGCGACCGCGAGAAACGGCAGGACCGCCCAAAGAAAAGTTGCCCGCCGCGCCCAGCCTGAAATCAATAACGCCCAGCCGTAGATCGGCGCATGCCAAAGAGCGATCGCGCCCAATCCGTACAGGAGGATAAACGAATTCCGAAATAGCGGAACATATGTCCAAGTCGATGCAGGGCTCATCCCATGACCGATGAGTAAGACGCTGGTCCAAATCATCATGACCAGTTGTGTCACAACTACAATTCCGAATGTTACCAGCGGCAGAACGACCAGCGGGATCGTAGCTTTCGAAAGCAGTGTGGCGGAGTCCGATACAGGCAGCGATTTCCAGAATAAAATGCTGCGGTCACGCCGCTCACCGTACAGCGCGTCGAGGCAATAGAACACGCCAACAACGAAAGCAGTCAGGATCAACATGATTGCCGCCATGTTATAGGGCATCTCGATCGCCGCTCGCGCCTTTACAGCATCGAGCAGCAACACTTCCCGGCGGCGTTCCGGCAACCCAATCGTGCTGACGAGAAAACCGAATAACACAACGATAGCAACAAGGATTGGCGCTACGTAAATCGAACGGTTCTCCCAAAGCTCACGACGCACCGACCAATAGAATGGTTGCGGCTTGGTGAGTTTGTAGCCGGGGTCACCGACCCCGAAAGATCCAGGCACAGTTTCAGTACTCATTTAGCTGCTCCTACTTGATTGGCTTGCACGGCCCGGCTCGTCACGTCGCGCCAAGCCGGCAATGGCAACATTTTCTGAATGCGGACTCATCACAGCAACAAACAGATCGGCGATACTAGGGCGACGCACCTCGCCAAATATTTCGAGCTGGCCGCGATCAACACCGTCGAACAACAAAACGCTTCGCCCGAAAACTGGACGTTCGTACATCGGCTCGAGGGCGCGTGCGGCGGCGAGATGCTCCGGATTCACCATCACTTCAACGTACCGCGAATCGAATTCTTCCATGCTGCACTCGAGCACGATCCGGCCGCGGTCGATAAACATGAGGTCCGTCAAAACCTCCTGAACCTCTTCCACCTGATGCGTTGTCACTATGATTGTGCGACTGCGATCGAAGTAATCGTTGAGCAACGATTCGTAGAATTCTTTGCGGTACAAGATGTCCAGACCAAGTGTCGGCTCATCGAGCACGAGCAGTCGCGCGTCGATCGCCATCACGATGGCGAGATGCAACTGAGCCACCATCCCTTTCGATAGTTCCCTGACTTTGCTCGATCGTTTGATCGTCGTTCGCGCCAGAAAATGTTCCGCCTTGACGCGATCGAATCGCGGATGCACGCCACCCACGTAATCGAGCAACTGTGAGACGCGAATCCAACGCGGCAAGACTGCCACATCGGCAATGAACGAAACCTCGCGCATGAGCTCGTCGCGTTTCGTCCACGGATTGCGACCGAGCACTTTCAATTGTCCCTCGTACGAAGTGAGCCCGAGAATGGCATTGAGCGCGGTTGTCTTGCCCGCACCATTGGGTCCAACAATTCCGAGAATGCGACCTTCCTCGACATTCAAATCGATGCCGTCCAGTGCGACAGTCGTGCCGAACGTTTTGCGAAGAGCGCGTGCTTCTATGGTTGCCATGGCATTAACGTTTTTTGGATGACGAGCGGCGCGCGGCTGCGGCATCCAGTTCTTTTTGTGTTAGACCAAGCCTCTCGATCTTTTCAGCGATCCGCGGCCATTCATCGGTTAGAAATTTCTGGCGTTCGCCTTTCAACAACTGATCACGCGCACCCGGCTTAACGAACATACCGAGGCCGCGCTTCATTTCGACCAGGTCCTCGTCGACTAATTCCTGATAAGCCTTCAGCACCGTAAGCGGATTGACTCGAAACTCGGCTGCCACAGTGCGGACCGATGGCAACGGATCGCCTTCCTTGAGCACGCCATCGAGGATCATATGCACGCCCCGATCGCGCAGTTGGCGATAGATTGGTTGAGTGTCATTCCATTCACGATTCATTCTTAATGGTTCACTTCCCTCGTTCGGTCGACGCTGTGCACTGTCTCCGCCGATGTTAGCTCGCCTGCGCTAGTCACAGCTCTGGCGATGTTGATAACTAACTTCCCGCGGGCGTGTCCCTCCGCGAAATAACGCACAGCTTCGGGGGTTTCAGCCATAGAGTAGGTCTTCTCCACAAACGGCGTCACCTTGCCTTCGGCCATGAGGTAACTGAGAAACCTCAGGTCCGCTTGGTTTGACGTGGTGATGTACCTTTCAAACTTCTGATCGATGAAGCGTGACCAGAACGCTGCACCAAATATGCGCGCGATCCGCTGCAATTGTCCCTCGTGCAATCCTGCGCTCCCGATTCCCGCAAGGACGCAGATGCCGCGAGGGTTCAAGATGCGGCGCCGTTCAGAAATAGAATGGTTGTTAACGTCGTCAAAGACCAGGTCGTAACGCTCCTCGCGTTTCGTGAAATCCTCTTTTGTGTAGTCAATAACGTGATCGGCACCCAGGTTGCGTGCCATTTCCACGTTCCGTGTGCTGCACACTGCTGTGACCTCCGTGTCGAACGCCTTTGCGATCTGAAACGCAAATGTTCCGACTCCGCCGGATGCACCATTGATCAGGACTTTCTGGCCGGAATGGATCTTTCCTGCGCGCAACCCTTGCAGCGCAGTCAGGCCTGCGAGTCCAACCGCACCGGCCTGCTCGAAGGTAATGTTGGCTGGCTTCAACGCCACCCGGTCTTTACGAGCGCAAACGTATTCCGCAATCGCGCCCCATTTTACCCCAAAGACTTCGTCGCCAGGTTTGAACTCAGTAACATCCTTACCGATCGCCTCGACTACACCTGCGAAATCGCGACCGAAACCGGTGAACTTTGGCTTCCGCAAACCGGACATCCATCGGAGGATAGACGGGCCGCGCACCAGGCCGCCGTCGATGAAGTTAAGTGAGGCGGCGCGAACTCTAACTAGAAGCTCGTTGTCCTTGGGCACCGGTTTCTCGATCTCCTCGATCTTGAGAACCTCGGGCGCCCCGTACTCGCAAAACTTGATCGCTTTCATAAGCTGACGGTCAGGAGGGATGCTTTGGCCGCAGTCGTTGGTGGAAGTCCAATAAGAAATCTGCAACCAGGCGAAAAGGAAGACGATAACTCCTAGCGTGCTGTGTTTCAGGGCTCGCTTCCATTTCATAGGTCACGTCAGTCCTGAAACCGAAACTGTCCGCTGAAGCTTCCGGTTGTCATAGTGATATACTCAACTATATCACCAATTCACAGGCAAGCGATTTTTTTTGAAAAAATTTTAGACTCGAATTTCTTCCCCGCTCGAATAAGCCAGTGCGATGCGCCAAACCAACTGCTTTTCTTCGAAACCTGAGATCAGGTTATGGCTGTTGTTCCGCCAGCTTCACAAGAGTGAACAACGCGTGATTCACCGGAACAGGGATGCCAAGTTGCGTGCCGCGACGGGAAATGTATCCGTTCAGTGCATCGATCTCGGTCGGACGACCGCGATTCAAATCCTGTGCGGTGGACGAAAATGCGTCGGCCATTTGCATCGCGAGTTCCATCGCCGCATCCATTCCGGATTCGCGGTCATGGATACCCGGCATCACGACGCGAGCTGCGAGGGCCACGGCCAGCACTTCATCCACAACGCTCCGCATTAATTGTTTTGCATCGGTATTTTGGGCAATTTCCCCATAACGCGCATGTCCCAGTGCGGAGATCGGGTTCAGCGCGCAATTACGAAGCAGCTTCAGCCAAAGTTCGCCTTGGATGTTCTCGGACACGCCGCAGGGAATACCCGCGCGAATGAAGAGACCTGCCAGGTGCGTCGTTAGTTCGGACGGAGGTCCGATGATTAAATCACCGCGTGCTAGATGTTTCACGCGACCGGATTCGGGCACCGAAACCGCGACGTAAACGGCAGCTGGTACGGCCGCAACGTTCGCCACAGCGCGAACCTGATCGGCGTTGTCGACGCCATTTTGCAAACAAACTACAGTCGCATCTGGCCTAACGAATGGAGCCATTTGTGTCGCCGTCGCTGATGTATCGTTCGCTTTGACGCAAAAAAGAATGAGCGGGCAATCTCGAACGGCGCTCATCTCGACTGTTGCGGTGGCCCTGATCCGCTCCTGGCCTTCTGATTTATCGAGAACTAGATCTTTCGAGTTAACTGCATCAGCGAAGTGCTTTCGCCCGATGAAAACAATGGATGCACCAGCGCGGGCAAACATTCCGCCGAAATACCCGCCTACCGCGCCCGCGCCTACGACTGCAATTCGCGGCCATTCTCGAGTATCGCTCATTAGCTGTCTTTAGGCGCCACGAGCTGCTTCAGGTCATAGGTCGAATACGCCGTCGGCTCCTCGCGCTTCGCGATGATGCCGTCAACGACACGAGCAAACGGTTCGGTGTGCCAGTGCCTGCGTGTCTGCCACCATTCCTGGATTCCTTTGTAGGCCAGGAAATCGCTCATAGTCCTATCAATCTCGTCCCACAACTCGGTACTTAATATCCCTTCACGTTTTGAGTAATACATTCCTTCGAAGTTTTTGAAGAAGCGATTTTGGAATGCGCTAAACCGAAGCTTCGATACAGCGTCAAGATCGTGAAAGGACTGCACACCGCGAAGATAAATGGCGGTAAACTCCGCGTTTTCATGCAACGCTTTTGTCAACTCGCCCCATTGAACGGTCAATGCGTTCACCGCCGACTGACGCCGTTCTCTGTTTTGTTCGCGGAGTTGGGCCGCGAAGTAAATGACCGAAGGAATTCCGACGAACACAGCAGCCATTTGGCCGATCGCCGTAAGCATTTCCCAGTTCATCGAATCTTTTTTGTTTTTGAAGTTGAGCTAACGGTTTTCCGGACCGGCAATATTCCGAAGACGACGGCCTACTTCTTCTCAGAAGATGAGGGCGCGGAAGCTTCGAGATCGGAATTCCACATGTCGGCACGGCATTTCCAATTTCCATCAGTTTGTTTTTCCCACACCTCGAGATATTTCCCGCGATCGTTGATCGGTTTGCCGCTTGCGTCGTTCATAGTCAATTCGTACGCGCCGCTCACCCACGCCATGTCGCCGGATTTGGCCAGTTGCACTTTGGCCGCTCGCCAAGTGATCACGAGGCCCGGGGTCGCGAGCATATCTTTCCAGATGTTTCGAACCGCGTCCTTCGTCGCAGCGCCCGTCGCATTTGGCGGCAGCACGATCGCGTCAGCCGAATAGTAACCGATTGTCTGCTCGACATCTTTAGCTGCTGCAGCTTTCGCCCAATCCGCATCGAGATCACGAAGAACTTGCTCGACCGGTTGGTAACCGCTGGATTTTTCCGAGGGCGGAGTCGAAGCCGTTTCGTTCTGCGCAACGTTCCGCGCCGGCGCGGGGAAGAGCAGGTGGTAAGCAGAAAAACAAAAAGCAACGCCTGCCACGCCAAAGATGAATGTCGCGAACTTGCGACGGCTCCAATATGGAATGACGTCGTCAGGCGAAAGATCCTGCGTTCGTTTCAGGCCTTCCGGCGTCATTTCAAAAGCCCAGGAAATGAACAGAGCCACTGCGAACCCAAGCGCGAGCAACACCACGAATGCCGTGATGATCGATTCCGGCGCATCAACCAGGGGCAAAAGAACCGATGCAATTTCAATCAGCAGCCAAGCCACGACGGCATAAGTCAGTGCAACTCTGAAAACGTTGCGTCGCCTTAGCTCGGAGAAGAATGAAGTTTTGTTGCTCATGACGTTGTGGGTAAACCGACTTTGGCGAGCAAGTTCTTGTATCGAGCATCGTCGCGCAAGCCGCGTAATAACGGGTCCACCAATAACCCGAGCATCCCGGCGTCCCGATCGTCAAAGGCGGTTTGTAACCATTCAAAAGCTTTATCTTTCTCGCCTCGCAATGCGTAAACCTGGGCGATTTGATAAGCGAAACCCTCCCGGGCATTGTCGATCAGGTCTGCGAGTGCGGCGTCAGCGGCCGCCCGATCGCCTCGAACGTATTGTGCCACCGCCAGTTCGAACCGGCGAAAGCGGGGATCAGGCTCCAGCTGAGCTTCACGCAAGGCCGCTTCGCCGTCACCGCGTTGCGCAGCGATGAGCACTTGGAATCGATGGCTGCCGGCCCCAGTCGGTTGCAGTTCTGCGGCCTTGCGTGCAGCCGCGTCTGCTTCATCCAGTTTTCCAGCATAAAAAAGAACGCGCGCCAGATTGCCGTGCGTTACAGTCGAGAGAGGGTCGAGCTCCACCGCCTGGCGAGCCTGACGCTCGGCCTCATCGATGCGCCCCAGATAAACGATGATTCGCGCCAGCAGATCGTTGGCAGTGGGATTTGTCGGCGACAGTTCTTTCGCGCGCATTAGCTCGGCAAGGCCTTCAGTAAATTTCCATTCAGCCAGGAATAGCACGAAGCCGAGAGCGGCGCGCGCCTCCGCCAGATCGGGCGCAATCGCGACAGCTTTCTCCGCATCAATGTGGGCTTTTGGATACGCCGTCGGGCGCTGGCCAGTGAGATCTCCCATGAACACCAATGCTTCGCCGCGCTCTGCGTAAGCAAGGGCATACTTGGGGTCGAGCTGAATCGCCTGATCGTAGTAATCGATAGCCTTGCGAAAATCTTCGGCGTTACGACGTACGAGATAGAAGTGCCCTTGAAGATAAGCGTTATGGGCTTCTGCATTGTCAGTGGCCGATGCCTGCGGCGACCTGCTATCGGTGCCCAACAAAGTCACCTTCAATTTCTGGGCGACTGCCTGAGCGATTTCCTGCTGAACCTTGAAGATATCTTTAAGCTGGCGATCGAACGTATCGGTCCAGAGCTGAATTCCGTCGGCGGCGTTCACGAGTTCGGCTACAATGCGCACTTTGTCGCCTTGTTTGCGCACCGTGCCATCCAGGAGCGTGGTCACGCCCAGCTTCTCACCAATTGCTTTCGGTTCTTCTTTTCTGTCTTTAAACCGGAACGAAGAACTGCGACCGATGACTTTGAGTCCGCTGATCTGAGCGAGAGCTGCAATCAATTCTTCCGACAGTCCGTCCGAAAAGTATTCATCCTTCGGATCGCCGCTTTCATTGATCAACGGCAGCACCGCGATGGACTTGCCCGGACGTGCTGCAGGCGCAACGGAGTACCGACCGAGAAAAAACAATCCAATCGATACGACGGCACCCAGTACTACGACATAAATCCACGCATTCTTTTTTTGCCGTCCCGTCTGCGGCATGGCATCGGCAGTTTCCGTTCGCTTGATTCCCTGCGGCGTAATCTCGAACGCCCACGCCAGGACAAGTGCAACCGGCAACCCGATAATGATCAACAAAACGACCAACCGAATCGCCCAGTTTGGGACATCAAAAACTGGAAATACTTGCGCGACGCCCTGTGAAAGCGCCCACCCGCCCACGATGTACGCCACGGCAACCTTGTAAACATTGCGCCGCTTCAATTCAGAAGAGAACGAAGGCTTCTCGCTCATGGCTTTGCGGACATTGCAGGCAACTGCACGTTAAGCTTCTGGCACAATGCGATGAAACGCGGATCGTCGCGATAGGGATAGAAGAAAGGTGTAATGGCCAGCTGAACCATTCCCGAATCGTGCGCCGCGTAGGCGGTATCGAGCCATTGAAACATCTGATCAGGGTCCTTGCGGACTGCGTAGAGGACAGCGATCTGAAACGCGCTGCCCTCTGAATCCCTGGCAACGAAATCCTTGAGCGCAGCGTCGGCCACTGATCGCTCTCCAAGCGCTTGTTGCACCAAAGCGATGGCGAAATCGCGCCAGAAACCTTCGTTCTCGAGTTGCGCTTCCGCCAGCGCCTCTGCCGGGCGGTCCTGCAAAATATCGAGCGTGGCAATGTAAGTATGAAAACGAGAAGCTCCTGGCTGAAGCTCGAGTCCTTTGCGAAGGACTTCTTCAGCTTCTTTGTAATGGCCTATTCCGACCCTGATTCGGCCGAGATTGTACCACAAAGTGGTGAGAAGAGGGTCTAACGAAAGGGCCTCCTGACAAGTTGTCTCGGCTTCCGTCAGGCGTCCCTGAGCTAAAAGCGACATGCACAGCGCATTTTTGGCGGCGGCGTTGTTGGGGGACGATTGCAATACACGCCGGAATTCCTTTTCGCCGGCGCGGAAATTCAGCCCCGGAGTCATCGCGAGCAAACCAATTGTCATTCTCACTTCAACCAGATCCGGTGCGAGCCTAACGGCCTCGTCCGCGGCTTGGCGGGCTTCGTCGTACGCTTTCGTCGAATCATCTATGGCATAGCTGACCGCGTACTGGCGCCAGGCCTGTGCTAGTTTGGAATAAGCCAGAGCGTAGTTCGGATCCAACCGAATGGCCTCCTGGAGGAACGTGATCGCTCGACGCACGCTTTCCGCCGTTTGCTGTTGGAAGTAGAAATCCGACTGCAACACCGCGTTATGCGCCGCAGGATTTTCACTCGACCCAGTCGTATCGGACCGAACTGTTTCACCTAACAACTTCACCTTCATCTGCTCCGCGACCGATCTGGCAATTTCAGCTTGGATCGCAAACACGTCTTGGAGTTCGCGATCATAGGTTTCCGACCAAAGTGAACGCCCGTCGGCCGCATTGATTAGTTCGGCCACGATGCGAACACGATCACCCTGTTTGCGCACGCTGCCTTCGATAAGGTTTGCGACACCGAGTTTTTCTCCGATCATTTTGCTGTCGTCCGATTTGCCTTTGAAGAGAAACGACGAGCTGCGTCCGATCACCTTGAGGTCGGGAATCTTCGCGAGCACCGCGATTAATTCTTCCGAGAGCCCGTCGGAAAAATATTCGTTCGCCGGGTCCCCGCTCGTGTTGACCAGTGGCAGCACGGCGATCGATTTCTCTGGGAAGATTGTAGCCGCCTCACTCTGTCGAGGCGTTGCGAGACCGGCCGTATAACGGCCGAGGAAAAAAAGCGCTAACGAAAGTGCTGCAGCGACAACAACAACTACAATCCAAACACCGCCGCGTGAACCTTGTCGCGCTGCATCTGCATTTTCGGTGCGTTTGATCCCTTCGGGGGTGAGCTCAAAAGCCCATGCAATGACTAGCGCGACGGGAAAACCAAGTGCGGCTAGCAGAATGATAAGGCGGATGGCCCAATTCGGAATTTCCAGGAACGGCAAAACCTGCGTCGCGATCTGAATCAACAACCAGCCGACGACGGCGTACGCGACTCCGACTTTGTACACGTTGCGCCGCTTTAGCTCGGTCAAGAAATTGCGGTGGTTCATGCGATCGGCTGGTGAGTTTGTCACCACCAAAAATCTTATAGCAAAGAGATTGCGGATGCCAAAAGAACGAACAAGGCTACGGCGAATGGAACCTCAAACAAAAGTTGAATCATGTGTTTTTGAAGCGCACGCTCAACGCGGATGAACGAACTTCCCAGTTTCGATTATCTGCTTGGCAGTGACGATGCCGAGCATGAACGTCTGATTCGGCAAGCCAGGCACTTCGCTCCGTTCACCGAGCGATTCTTCCGCGAGGCCGGCATTGGTCCGGGTCAACGCGTGCTCGATCTCGGGTCGGGAGTGGGCGACGTAACGATGTTAGTGGGAAAGCTGGTTGGCCCTTCAGGTGAAGTCGTGGGAATAGAGCGCGATGAACGATCGCTTGCACTTGCCAGGGCGCGAGCAAAAGAAGCACGGCAGCGCAATGTTAGCTTTCTTCGATCTGACGTTACTCAAATTTCAACCAACCGACCGTTTGACGCCGTTGTTGGTCGATTCATCCTCCAGTTTTTGCCGCATCCTGTGGGTGTTTTGCGATCAGCCGTTCAATTGCTAAACCCTGGAGGGATTGTTGCTTTCCAGGAACCGTCCTTCGCCGCTTTCGTTCACTTATGTCCGCACTTGCCCCTTTGGTCTGCCGGGGCCGCTCTGATTCACGAGACGGGCCGCCGAGCAGGAGTACATCTGGAAATGGGATTTGCCTTACACAAAATGTTTCAGGAGGCAGGGTTGCCTCCACCTAAGATGCACCTCGACGTGCCATTGGGAAGTGATCCCGATTTTACCCGATGGGTGTACGATGTGATTCGTACACTGGTACCCAGAATGCAGGAGTTGAATGTTTCCGCCGAACCGCTGGGCGATCTTGCTACTCTTCGCGAACG
Organism: Candidatus Udaeobacter sp.; assembly: GCA_036264275.1. Classification (GTDB taxonomy): domain Bacteria; phylum Verrucomicrobiota; class Verrucomicrobiia; order Chthoniobacterales; family UBA10450; genus Udaeobacter. The sequence continues at coordinate 24,601 of DATARG010000021.1, forward strand.
ACTTCACCAGGAGATTGTGTCAGCAAATGCAGTGGTGCCGGTGCTGCCTCTCGTCGGAGCGTGGACGCACACGAGCGCGACTTGACTATCTGGTCAGAAGCTATGCAGCGACGGCATACAAGTGGAGCGCCTCACTCGTCGAGGAATTGGTTCGGCTCCATATCGGCCGCATTTACTTGCTCTGATCTTTCGGCGCGAGCGAGTTGACGATCTTCTCGAAACGCGCATCGCTGCGGAGCGGCTTCCACATGGGATGCAGTTTGAGTCGGGCGTAGTTAGTGTAGCCCGGCATTGTCACCAGCTTTTGCAACAGTTCGATCGCGTGCTCAGGTTCATTCGTCCACGTGTAGACCTGCGCTAATCCCTCAAGCACTAACGCGCCGTCATAAATGTCTTTGGAAATCGGCATCAAATCGACCGCGTGTTGCGCTTCTTGAATGGCCAATTCTTTGTGGCCGAGACCGGCGTCTACCTGCGCAAGAACTGCAATCGTTCGCGCGTCCTCTGGTTTAATCGCTAGTCTCTGCTCCAAAAGTGTGCGTGCGGCAGAGAAAGCAGTGGTCGCACGTGCGGAATCACCTTTTGCTCTGGCGATCATCGCCTCAAACCATGCCTTCGGATAGTAGAAGCTATAATCGATGTCCTGAAAATCTTCCCGTGGTGAAGCGGCAAGCACTCGTTCCGCTTCGGCAAAATTGCCGTCTATCAAGGCGAACATTACCCGGTAAGGAGTTTGTCCGCCGCCTACGTCCATGTCCGGGTTTTCCAACAGCACCTTGCGCAGCTCGGTTGAATTTCCTGTTCTGTTGAAAATGGCTGAGTCCCTGCGATAAAACACAATTGGCGTGCGCTCGCCCGCAGCGAGGACGCGGTCGTAAACTTGCGCCGCGAGGAGATGCCTGCGTTCGAGGTTGTAGGTATCTGCGAGCAGATTGTAAGCATTAGGGTTTCGCGGATCGATCGCCACTGCATCGGAGAAATCTCGTTCCGCTTGCAGCCAGTTGTTGCGGCGGCGGTTGATGTAGCCTGAAAGAATGAAGAATGCTGTGTCGTTCGGCAGACCCGGACGCGCTACCGCGAGTTCCTTTAGAGCGCCGTCGTAGTCCCGGTGACACCGAAACAGAAAATCTGCCATCGCAAAGTGCGCTTCGGCTGAGTCAGGTCGAAGTCGAAGCGCTGCCTTCACTGCGGCCTCCGCAAGAAGAACCCGATCGGGTGTCGGATCGAGATCGAAAAAATACAGTAAATCATTCGCACGCGCGATATAGCAGTATGCGGACACAAAATCGGGATCGCGTTTTATCGCCTGATCCAGCGATTGCAGTGCGGACAGGAGCGCAGCTCGGACATCGGCGGCGATCAAATAGCTATCGACGATTTGCTTGGCCTGCTGATAAAGCTCAAAGGCGAGCAAATCCTGAGTTGGACCCTGTTCGATCTCGGCTTTCTGTTGAGGCGACAGTTTTGCCTGAAGGTGAGCAACAATTGATTGCGCGAGGTCGCTCTGGATCGCAAACAAATCAGCTGCAGTGCGGTCGTACGTGTCGGCCCAGATTTGTGAATCTGTGCGGGCGTCAATCAACTGCGCACTGATGCGAAGCCGATCACCAGCGCGCCGTACGGAACCTTCGAGAATGTGAGTAACGCCAAGCTGTTTACCAATCTCGCGCAAATTTCGTGGCTCACCGCTTTTGTACTGGCGCACGGTTGTGTGGCTGATGACTCTCAGGTCGGAGACCCTTCCCAGATTCGTCAGAATCTGATCCTGCACGCCGTCGGCGAAATACGTGTTTTGTTTATCGTCACTTAAATTTTCAAACGGCAGAACGGCGATCGATTTTACTGAGGTGTTGACTGCTGAGGTTTGAGTAAGGCTGGCTGTGTAACGACCGAGAAAAAATAATCCAATCGATACAACGGCGCTGATAATCACCACGTAAATCCAGGCGCGCTTTTTGTGACCAGCCGCCATCGCCTCATCTACTTCCTCGGTGCGCTTGACTCCCGCCGGCGTCAGCTCGAAAGCCCAAGCCAAACCAAGCGCAATCGGCAGACCGAGGATGATCAGGAGAACAAAAATCTGAATAACCCAGTTGGGAACATTAAAAACGGGCAGCACCTGTGCGAGACCCTGAACGAGAGCCCATCCGGCGATGATGTACGCGACAGCAACCTTGTAAACGTTGCGACGTTTTAACTCGCCGAAAAAACTCTTCGGATTCGCTCTGCGGTCCTGTACCACACGGCACCTTCAAGCGATGTGGATTGTAGGGCAACCGCTGCGGTTGCCCGTGGTTAGCGGAGCATTTGCTGCACGCGACGCTGCCAGAGCTATTTAACGTTTTTGATGTTCACAATGCTGCCCTTGGCCTGCGGGTCCTTTGGATCTTTCACCACAGTTACGTACAAGTCGTCCTCGTTTTTGCCGAATGCGACGTTGGTCGTGCCATCGCCTGCGGCGATTTCAAAGACGTGAAGAAGTTTGCCCTCAGGAGATAGCTTCAAAATCTTGCCGCCAAACCATTGGGCAACATAGATGTTACCCTTGCTGTCGATCTTCATGCTGTCCGGTCCCAGCCATGGAGAGTCGTTCTTGTTTTTCGTGAGGACGTTAAGCAGCGCAAAATTCGATCGGTGACTTAAGGTGCCGTCGGACTCGATCGTGAATTTTAGAATGCAGTTGCTAACGGTTTGACTGACGTAAAGAATCTTTTGGTCTGGCGAGACCCCTATTCCATTGGCGTAATTGAGATCATTTGCGACTTCCACCCACTTCTCGCTGCCTGACGCGAGGTAAAGAATTTTCCCCAATACAGACGTCGGTATGGGCGGATCGGCGTACGGGCCAAACACGGTGGCATAAGCGCCACCGTCAGCGGTCACCACAATATCGTTTATCCCGCCTTCGAACTTCTTGCCGTTGCCATCGATATCCCACCGTCGCAGTTGCTTCCCGGTTATGTCGAGTTCCAGAATTGCACCGGGATCCTCCGTGCACGCGAGGAGAAAGGTGTTCTCCTTCGTGAGCGCCAATCCGTTATGACCGCAACCTTCAGTGTGATTAAGCACTGTGCTCGTTTTGCCATCCCACTTTGATAGCGTGTTCGAAACCCAGCCGACATAATAAAGATTGCCGTCAACGTACAACGGACCTTCCGGCCCCAACACATTGCTCACGACAAGGACTTCGCCGGCCAACGCTCCTGTAGCAGCCAACATCGCGCCGATACCGAAAGTGATGATTTTGCTTGTTTTCATCTTAATTCCTTTTCGCTTAGTGCGGGAAGTGGAAACTGTAAACATCCGCTGCTTCAATTCGGCGAAGAAGTTGGGTAACATCACGGATGTTCTGCGGATGCAGGCTTCGGTGCGAAGGAGACTACGATTTTTTCGAAGCGCGGATCGCCGCGGAGCGAGTCCCAGTCGGGGTGGAGCTTGAGATCGCCGTAGCTGAGGTCATTTGGGAAGTGCTCGACGGCGGCTATCTGTTCAATGGCAAGATCTTTCTCGCCGGCCCAGGCGTAGATTTGCGCCAGACTCACAGCGAGCGCTGCGCCGTCCATTGCGTCCTTGGTAGTAGGCAGCAGCTCAACGGCGCGGCGCCCTTCCTGCAAAGCGGCTTCTTTGTTGCCAAGTGCAGCATCGATTAACCCCAGAACGCAAAGCGCGCGGTAGTCCTCCTGCGTTCGCACAATTTGCTCCTGTTCAAGACGGGCGGCGGCGAAGGCAGCGCGGGCACGCGGTTCATCGTACATGGATCGAGCAAGCAGACCCTCTCCAAAATGCCGCCCTAATCTCACCGCTCCCTCTACCCAGCCATCTTGCGGCAGCGCAGCTAAAGCCTGCTCAGCAGCGGGCCAATCGCGTTTGACCAAGGCGCAGAAAAGCCAGCTATCTGCGACTTCACCGAGCAATGCCGGTCGCTTACGGCGAAGCTGCTCGATAAATCGACTTAACGGTTCAGGATTAGCCTGCGCTCTGAAATCAACAAGAGCCCGGGAGATGGCGATGCCGGTATCCTCAGGCGCAATCTCACGCGCCCGATCGAGCAGGGCGGCTTCCTGCGCGTAACGACGGAGATAGTTATAGCTAATGGATAATTGGATCAGCGTGTCAAGGTTTCGCGGGTCGAGCGCTACCGCCTGCTCCAGCGCGCGCAGGCCTTCTTCATGTTTGCCTTGCCGGCGCAGGATGTAGCCCACCGTTGCAAAAATTCGTGCATCATTCGCCAGGCCGCGACGCGCGATTTCTAACTCCGCCAGTGCCCCCTTGGAGTCGCGGAGTGCGTAGTAGAGGTGCCAGCCGCGAGCGAGGTGCGTCTCAGGAGAGTCAGGTTGGAGCTGGCTCGCAGTTTGCAGAGCGGCCTCCGCGGCGGCAAGGCGGCTCGGCACGTGATCGCCCGCATATAAACTGTCATGCGCAAAAACCAGTTGGCAATATGCAGCGTGGAACGCTGGGTCGCGCGCGGTCGCGCTCTCGAGGAGCTGGATTGCCTCCAGGAAGTTCTTATTCTGAAATGCGCTCGCGGCGGTCGTCAGGAGGAGAGTTTTGGCCCGGCTGTATTGATCGAAGGCGATAAGATCAGCCGTAGGTTGTTGCTCGATCGCATTCTTCTCAGTCGGTGAGAGCTTTGCTTGCAACTGCCCGGCAATGGCTTTGGCGATCTCGCTTTGAATCGCGAAGACATCGGCCAGATCGCGATCATAAGTCTGCGCCCAAACATTCGCCTCACTGCGCGAGTCGATTAATTGCGCATTCACTCGCACGCGATTGGCCGCACGTTGCACGCGCCCTTCTAATAAAAATGCGACGCCAAGTTGCTGCCCAATCTCGCGCAGATTGCGCTGCGCATCGGTTTTATACTGCATGACGGAAGTGCGGCTGATCACTTTCAGATCCGCGATTCTGGCGAGGTTCGTGAGGATTTCATCCTGCATGCCATCGGCGAAGTAGGCATTGGTCTTTTCCTCGCTCAAATTCTCAAACGGCAGAACGGCGATCGATTTACTTTCGATGGCAACGGCAAGTGGCGGTTGTTTCGCGACTTCGATGCCTTGCTGCGAATGTAGGAACCGAAAGACAGTTACTCCGGCCGCCACGGCCGCGACGATTACAATCAAAGCAGTTAGCTTGCGTCCGGCCTTGCGGATGATTCTACGATCGATCTCTCCTTCGAGCTTAATTCCCTCCGGCGTCATCTCGAACGCCCACTCACAAACCACAGCGATTGGAAAACCGACGATGCTCAATAGGACGACCAGCCTAACGACCCAGTTTGGAATGCTAAAAAATGGAAAGACTTGTGTCGCGACCTGGATGAACAACCAGGCCACGACGACGTAGGCCACTACGACGTTGTAAACATGGCGTCGCTTTAGTTCACTAAAAAAACTGCGCACATTCATCTTCAGTGTGACAAGAGGCACTGCTGTGCCAATTCCGGAGACTACTGCGGGCTGGATGAGCCGGCGAGCTTTTGGAAACGCGGATTGCTACGCAGCGAATCAAACATCGGATCGAACCGGAGGAGCGCAGGCGTGAGCGGCATGCCCGTGGCGAGACCGCCATTGCACGGAATCGAAAGTATTTTCTGTAAAGCGTCGATGGCACGGTCGGGTTCTCCCAGGCGTGCCGCTATTCGGGCCAGTATCTCGATCGACTGCGCACTATTCGCTGCGTCTTTCTCGATGGGATGCAAAACGATAGTGCGTTCGATCAAAGTGAAGGCAGCTGCTTTCTCACCAAGGCCTGCCGTGATTAGCGCGAGATCATTCAGAAGAGACCAATTTTCTGGTTGCTCTTTGACAAAGGCTTCCAGTTCGGCGCGGGCTTCCCGCCAGCTTTCCTGAGCGGCGGTGTGATCGCCGGCGACTTCCTGTGCCCAGCCTAACCAGAAGCGCAGTTCGCCATTGAGGTAACCTACGTCGGGGTCGGGTTTGGCTAGTAGCTCCTTCAGTTGAGAAATGATTTCCGCAGGACGTCGCTCAAGGATAGCCTGATAAGCTATTTGTTCCCACGCCGTCGGGTCGCCGGCAGCTGGCTGGACTTGAGCGAGAAGCGTCCCGGCTCGTGGCAGGTCTCCTTCGGCCTGGGCAATCGCCGCCTTTTCCACCAAGGCGTCAATGTCGTTAGGCACAATCTCTAAAATCTGGTCGAGCTTGCG
>DATARG010000202.1:0-1596 GCA_036264275.1 Candidatus Udaeobacter sp.
GTCGCGGAAGGGGACTTGACCATTGAGGTCGCGCCACGTTCGAAGCGCGACACTCTGGGCAATGCTTTCTCGCGGATGTCGCACGGGCTTCAGGATCTGGTGCGTACGACGCGCGATTCTGCCGGCCAGGTTTCTGCCGGTTCGAATCAAGTGGCGGGCGCCGCTGACGAGTCCGCCAAGGTCAGCGTACAAGCTTCTTCGGCTATTGAAGAAGTCACTAGCACCATGCACGAGATGAGTATCAACGTGCAGAACGTGGTGAAGAATACCCAGGTGCAGGCCTCCAGCGTTGCGGAGACCTCTGCATCCATCGATCAGATGGTGACCTCCATTCAGCGTGTCGCGGATACCGCGAAAGTGCTGCTGGATATCGCTAATCGTTCTCGCGAAGAAGTTGTGACCGGCATTCAAACCATGGAGAAGGCAACCGACGGTTTGAATCGCACCAATCACGCCATTCAATCGTCTGCGGAAATTATCAATGTGTTGGGCCATCGTGCCGACGACATCGGCAAAATCATCGAAGTCATCGACGACCTCGCCGAACAGACCAATTTGCTGGCTCTAAACGCAGCCATTGAAGCCGCCCGGGCCGGCGAACACGGTTTGGGTTTCGCGGTGGTAGCCGACGAAGTGCGAAAGCTGGCGGAAAAATCCACGCAATCCACTAAGGAAATCGCCGACCTCATTCAAAGCATTCAGCGTGAAGCACGACAGGCCGTCGAAAACATGGAGCGCAGTACGCGCATCGTCGAAGAAGGCCTAAGCCTGGGCAACGATCTTGGGGCTGCGTTGCACAAGATCGAAAACGTGGTCACTGAGGTTTACAAATTCTCCCAGGAAATTGGCGCAGCCACCAACGAACAATCCGTCGGCTCGTCACAAATCGCCAAGGCCACCAGCCGCCTCACGGAAATCACTCAGGAAATCAACTCCGCTGTCGAAGAACAAGCTTCGGGCGCTCAAGCGGTTGTCCGTGCCATGGATAAAATGCGCGAGTTGGTGCAGCAGTCCGCATCCAGTTCCACCGAACTTTCCGCTGCCGCCGAGCAAATGCTCAAACTCTCTCGCAACTTGCTCGACAGCATGGATCGATTTGTTCTCGACCGTTCTGTGCACCCCAGGGGACGCCGGGGCGAAACGCCCGGCACGCGACGTTCGGGTGAATCCTCTCGGGGCTCGGAAGAATTCGAATACGCCGAAGCCGTTCGTCCCTGAAGCGCCGGAGACCGTGGGATGGAAAAAGAACTGCAAGTTGTAGGATTTCGCATTGGTAATGAAACGTACGGAGTTCGGATCTCCTCCGTGCGCGAAATCGTGCGCGTCCCCGAAATTACCGCGGTGCCCAGCGCGCCAGACATTATTGAGGGGGTCATAAACCTGCGGGGCAAAATTATTCCGGTAATGGACCTGCGCAAGAGATTCGGTCAGGTGTACACCGTCGCCGATAAGAAAAATCGCATTCTGGTCGTGGAGATCGATAACAAGCTGGTCGGCCTGATCGTCAACGCGGCATCCGAGGTCCTAAAAATACCGCCCGCTGACATTGAGCCTCCTGGCTCGGTTTTTGCTGATGGCGAATCGGGCTACGTCACA
>DATARG010000091.1:0-4347 GCA_036264275.1 Candidatus Udaeobacter sp.
TTAGTGGTCTGGGTGCATATCAACGTGCTGTTTTATGACGCAGGTCCACTCTACTGGTTTTCATGGATGAGGCTGGTAACCCTGTTTTTCGTTCTTTCCGGTTTCATCCTGAGTTATGTTTATTCTTCCGGGTTTCCAGAAGGCAGATTGCGGTTTCTGGTTGCGCGCTTTGTTCGTCTCTGGCCCGTCCGCGTAGCGGCAATCGTCCTGATGTGTCTGGTAGCGCCCGGAGAGGTAACACAGCAATTAACGCCAGGAAAATTGGCGGCGACTCTCACCATGACGACGTCATGGTTCCCGTTTGAGTCATATTGGTTCTTTCCCGTGCCGCCGGCGTGGACCGTTTCGACGGAGTTCGGATTGTATTTCTGCTTTCTCTTCCTGATTTACAAATGGGAGCGAACATGGCCGTGGAAGCTGGTCGGCAGCTTCCTTGTTTTGTGCGGGATGATCGTGCTTTTTGAAACAGAGCGAGCCCGCCTCGTTCAGTGGGCTGAGCATTTCTGGTATTTTAACTTATACGTGCATCCGTTTGCCCGCTTGTTCGAGTTCACGGTCGGGATGGCCACCTATGAATGTTGGCGTCGTGCCGGGCCAAAGATAAAAAACCAAATCGTGGCCGGCACAGTTTGGGAGTTCGCGGCGCTGGCGTTTTTGTTGTTCATGGTCTGGCAGTCTCCGGTCTGGGCAGATCACGTCACAGGGTTGTGGTTTTTCGGAAGCGAGCTTGCCGGTTTTTGGATGCTGGCCGGTCCGACGTCTATCGGATACGCGGCGTTGATTTTCGTGCTTGCCCAGGAGCAAGGTTTGATGGCCCGCCTACTTTCGCATCCCGTTTGTGTGCTGTTGGGTCGTTTGAGCTATGCGATTTACTTGGTTCATTGGCCTGTCCTTGTTTTCTTTTCGACGCATCGAAAAAGTTTCGCAGGTATGCCTGATTGGGTGATGTTCTCCATCATTGGCGTACTGATTTTGGGGTTGGCCTACTTAATCTGGGCGACTATCGAAAAGCCTTCTCGCGCTCTGTTGAGAAGACTCTGGCCCGCACGCGCTAATGCGTGAGCGCATGTGAAGATTACGAGAGCGCGAATCGCTTTTGCGGGTTCTAGAGAATCCAGTGGACAAAACTGGCGTGCAACGACATTTTTCGATCGATAGTTCAGGGGCTGTTTTTCATAGGCAAATTGGGGGTATAGCTCAGTTGGTAGAGCGTCTCGTTCGCAATGAGAAGGTCAGGGGTTCGAATCCCCTTACCTCCACAAATTTTGCGCAAGCAAAATTCAGAACCGGATGAGGGGATGAGAATGGAGCGTGCTGGGAAGCCGCGGTCCCTCAACATTCAGCTTGGCAAATTTCGGCAACTAATTCTCCATTCAACCAGTTCCCGAATGTATGAAATCCCAGACTCTCCCTGCTGCGATCGTTGCTTCTCTCATTTTTCCATTAACGCTTGTTGCGCAGACGCCATCAGTCTCACCCGGCAAACAGCCAACACGACCGATTCCGTTCCACGGAATGGTTTCGGCAGTCGATCAGAAAAACAAAACATTCACGATTAGCGGAAAAGAAGCGACGCGCGTTTTCAAAGTCACGGACAAAACCGGCATCTTGAAAGGCGCAGCCGCCGGGACAATGAAGGACCTTGTCGACAACGAAGAAGTGAGCGGCGCTTATTGGAAAAACCCGGACGGCACCCTGGAAGCAAAATTTGTAAAGCTTGGGCCGATGGACAAAAAAACTGTGAGCCCAACGACGAAGCCGTCGGCCACACCGAAGTCTTAATCGCCGGCAGCTTTCAAGGCAACCCGAAGATCTGCGACGAAGCTTTTATATTCGCGCTGTCGCGATTCTTCGTCCGGCTGTCGCAACAGGGACGAGGGATGAACCGTGGCCACAACTTTCGGGGCGAATTTCGACGAAAGAACTTTCCCGCGCTCGCGCGTGACTCGAAACGACGGTCCGAAGATCGCCTGACCTGCGGTAGACCCTAGAACGACCAGCAACTTCGGCTTAACGATTCGCAGCTCGGCTTCGAGCCATGGCCGACACGCCGCAACTTCGCGCGAGTTTGGTTTCTGATGAATGCGACGTTTGCCGCGCGGCTCCCATTTGAAATGCTTCACCGCATTAGTAACGTAGACTTTCTTGCGCTCGATTCCCGCGTCTTTCAGGGCGCGATCCATAATTTTTCCAGCGGGACCGACGAATGGTTTGCCGGCGATATCTTCATAATCGCCAGGTTGTTCGCCCAGCAGCATCATTGGCGCTTTTTTCGGTCCTTCGCCAAAAACCGTTTGAGTGGCCTGCTTGTACAAATGACAAGCGGTGCAATGCTCCGCCGCCTTGCGCACAGTCGACAGACTCGATGAATCTGGCGGCATGGCCGGTTTCGCGAATTTGTCGCTTTTTGTTGCCATCCTTCCGGAATAAATCGCAACTCCTGCACGGTTTGTATTCATTGATGAGATGGCGATCCTGGAAACGTCGCGCTTAACTTTGCGGCCATTTCGTGAGTACGATCTCCATCGTTTGTCCTCGTTGATGGCGAACCAGGATTTCATGCGGTTCTCGCTCGGCGTTTACACGCGCGAACAAACGCAGGCCGTGCTCGATAAAATTCTCTCATCGGATCGCGCCGGCCTACCGTCTCAGTTTGCAGCCGTTATCCGAGCGGGCGGCAAATTGATCGGCTATTGCGGTTTCTTCCATCAGATAGTCGACGAGAAAAATGAAATCGAAATCGGTTACCGGCTTCATCCCGATTATTGGAACAAAGGAATTGCAACCGAAGGTGCCCGGGGGGTGCGAGATCACGCTTTCCGCGATCTGGAATTGCCGCGGGTCATCTCATTAATTCATCCCGAAAACATTGCTTCACGACGCGTCGCCGAGAAAATCGGCATGACGCTGGAAAAGGAGACTACTTTTCGAGGCTTTCCGACGCAGGTATTTTCGCTGTCTCGCGCGTGCTGGGTGAAAAAGAATGCCGCTTGATGAATTCTCGCGCGAGCGCGCGATAAGCGCCGGCGCCGACCCCGCTCGAGTCGTACTCGAGAATCGACTTCCCAAAACTGGGCGCTTCGCTCAACCGGACCGTTCGCGGAATGACGGTGTTATAGACGCGCTCGCCGAAATGTTTTCGCACTTCATCTACGACTTGCGCGCTCAAATTCGTCCGACTGTCGAACATCGTCATGACGATTCCCCCGATCTCGACCTGATCGTTCGCGCCTGAATCGCGCACTTGCTCGACCACTCGGACGATTTTGACCAAACCTTCCAGCGCAAAATACTCGCACTGAATCGGAGTCAGGATCTCGTCCGCTGCAGCGAGCGCGTTGGTCATGAGAATGCCCAATGAAGGCGGACAATCTAAAAGGACGAGATCAAACGTTTCATCCGAGCGAAAGGTCGACAACGTTCGCGACAAGCGCGTTAGGTGCTCCGGCATTCGCGCGATTTCAACCTCCGCCCCGGCAAGATCCAGATCGGATGGGATGATGAACATATTATCGAGACGAGTCGGCAATATTTTGTCAGCAATGGAAACTCCATCAAGAAGCGATTCATAAATACTCTCGCCTTCGACTTCCTGCATGCCGAGCGCGCTGGTCGCGTTCGCCTGCGGGTCGAGATCAATTAAGAGAACGCGCAGTCTTCTTTCGGCCAACGCAACACCAAGGTTCACCGCGGTCGTTGTCTTGCCGACTCCACCTTTCTGGTTGGCGATCGCGACGATTTTCATGAGCGCGGAAGAATCAGTGTGCGCAGCTCGAAGCTGTGGCGGCCATCCGATTCTTTCCAAAACAAATGTTCCGGATCGGGCAACATTTCCGTCACTTCGATCTCGCCTGCTTTGACAAGCAAGCGGTGGAAGATTTCCAAAAACAAATAGCTCTCAAGATCGATAAAGACTGGCTTGGTATCCTTATCTCGACCCTCCGCTCCACTGCGACGCAATGCTTGTTCGGTCGGACGAATGTAAACAAAACGCGGCAGATTTTTCTCGGCCCGCAATTTTTCGATCGCAAGAACCAACTGGTGTGAGACGCCGGTGTATTTGCCGGGAAGCAATTCATCGGCCCTGACCGTCCACGTTTGACGCTGCACGACAACTTTGCCGCAACGCAAACGCGGCGTGTGCGAAGCCATTCCAAATTGAAACGGATGAAACCCAAGTGGAATCACCCACGCCCGGGCAAACGATCCGAGATGTTCGTGATTGTCGATCTTGCGCACGCCAACGTCACCGGTGGTTTCATCGACATAAACTTCCGCGGCTTCGGGCAAAATTGTTTTCCACTTAGGATTGGCTCGTTGCGGCGCGACGAAGTTCGAGAGCTCGGG
>DATARG010000252.1:0-4926 GCA_036264275.1 Candidatus Udaeobacter sp.
ACGGAAATGGTTTGAAAACCTTTCGCCTGGTAGGTTTTCTCGATTGCGGCGCGCGCCTGCTCGACATCCTGTGGGCCGCGGCCGGGTCCGAGGAACGGATAAACCGCCCGCTCGATCTCGATTCTGCTCAAGTGGTGCGCGCCGAGAACGCGATATTGCTTGATAAAAAGTGATCCAGTCTGGGGCATTGACTCGACCCCCGAGCACTGGAGCACGGTGCAGAGAAACAGAACCGATATTGGTACAAAACCGTGCACGGTACCGCGCTCATCGCGCTTGAGAGAAACAAAAACGCGATGTTTACGGAATGGCACTTCGCGATTTTACGGTCGCGTGAAGTTGTCTCAAGACACGCCTTGTTACATTTGAACGACTAAAAAGTGGCAGACACGTGACGAAACCGGACATGCGACTTTCCCGACTCGCGATTGTAACAAGATTTTAACGTAACTGCCACGAAACCGCCATCTTGAATCAGCTTAGTTATGCCGCGGACTTCGCTGCAAACGTCCCAACTCAAGGTTTCGACTCTATCAATGATAAAGACAACTCTCCCGACACAGTTGGCATTTCGCACGCCTAAGAGAACCCCTTGTACACGCGTGCTTATATGACCACCAAGGTACGCAGAAATATTCTTATTGTGGATGACGAACAGGACGTGGTCGATTTGCTGGCATTACATTTCTTGAAGGACACAAACTACACGATTTCGACTGCTAACAATGGAGTAGCGGCCTTGGAAAAAGCGCGCTCTCAGTCGCCTTGCATTATCATTCTCGACTTAATGCTGCCTAAAATGTCGGGCTTGGAAGTTTGCAAACTTCTCAAGGGCGATCGTGTCACGCGCGACATTCCCATACTCATCGTCACAGCGAAAGCGGACGAAGCCGATCGGATCGCTGGTTTGGAACTAGGCGCCGATGATTACGTGACCAAGCCTTTCAGCCCGCGGGAAGTCGTGTTGCGCGTGAAGGCGCTCGAACGCCGTCTACGCGCTGAAACGAGCGAGGACAGATGTATTTGCGGCGCAATCACCCTCGATCCGGTCCGCCATCGTGTTGACGTAGGGGGTAGACCGTTGCGCCTGACTACCATGGAATTCAAGCTTCTCAGCATGTTAATGAAGGAGCCGGGTCGATTGCTCTCGCGTGAAATGCTGCTCACTGGTGTCTGGGGCTACGACACAGTGATCAATACCCGAACCGTTGACACGCATGTCCGACGCTTACGACGTAAACTGGGCAAAAGTGCCACCACTGTTGAGACCGTTCGAGGCTTTGGCTATCGGTTGCGAGAAGATTAATCAAATAACACTTGAAGAACTCATCGACTGATGGCGCGTGCCCAATTCGGCTACCCTTCCAGCTGCAATTAGTTGGTTGTCCAACCAGTTGGCTGTTGTTTTCCTTGTCGATATTAGCTGCTAGAAGGTGGAGTCGCCGGGGCGGCTGGCAGCGCCGGTGCGCTGGTGGGACGTTTCTCGATCAGGTTCGCCAACGCGGGACGGAGACTCATCAAATTCTTCAGCAGGTTAAACCAAAATGGCGCGCCGAGGGTGAGTAATCCGGCGGTCAGCAGCAGCCCAAACAAGTGATTGAACCACCAGTTGCGACCTTCCTTAGGCCAGCGAGCAAACCAACCGCGGGGCGCGAGGTCGAATCCGGCCTTTTTGATCTGATCCTGGAGATTCGTGAAAGCTGTGACGCCCGTTTCGGGGGTTGTATTGGTTTGGTTGAGTACCGCGCCGCCTTGCTCAGTTACAGCAGGCGCTGATTTCACCAGCGCCTCCACCAGCTTTGGTTGGTCGCGGAGTTTGTCGTAAATCTCGACTGTATCGAGCTGCAGAAATACCGCGACGAGAATTGCGGCTATAATCGTGACGACGCGGACGTGAATTTGGAACCATTGTTCAGCCCGATCCTGCGCGCTGCCGAACCAACGTTGGAACCGGTCGTAAGCGTGAGTCGTTGCTCGCTCCACTGTCGTGCCAAAGCTGGCGAATGCATCAAGGACCGCCTTCTGCTGTTCGGAGCTGAAAATTTTTGAGACCGCCGCGACGTCCGCCAGTTTGGCACGCGATTCGAGCGCCGGCTGATCCCACCGTTGCAAGACCGCGATCAAGCCCTTCGCCTTATCAACGAGTTCCGCGGGAATATCTCGCAACCGGGCTTCGTCGTGGCTCATTTGCCTAAGCTCCTGGAGGACGCGGTAGATTTCGCCGGGACGAATCGCGTTGGCGATTTGCAGTGCGCTGCCCCACGGCAATGTCCAAAATCCCCACGGTTTCTCCCGATTGGGCGCCACGTCAGGAATGCTGACTGCGGCTCTTGCAGCCGTCAGTTCGTCGGTGGCCTGTTTAATCGCAACATCGCGGTCCGGATCATCTGCTTTCCGCATGTGGGCATCTCGGAATTTTCGCTGTGCGGCAATGAACGTCTGTGCCGCCTCGTCGAGAATCGGGCGCGCTTTCTTGCGCCACATTGAGTCGCTGAAAATCGGATCCCTTAAGATTTGGGCGGCGAGCGAATGGGCGTACTTGCCGATGGTTGGATCGATTGTTTGAAATGTAAGCGCGAGCGCATTCGCCAGATTCTTGCCTCGTAACGAAAACGCCGCCGACACCATTTGCACGACAATCGTGATAAGCAGACTAAGAACGGTCATGATCACCGCGAACGCGATGACGGTGTCGATGGTATTTAGCATAAAGATTCGGGAGAGTTACCTGAGTCGAAACACCACTGATGACAGAACGAGAATCAAATGAAGCCTCCGGCCGGATGGCGGCCGATGCCTGAGAGCAAATCTGTTCACAAAGGGAGGCCTCGTTGCGGGCCCGATCTTTATCGATTTACGAACCGTCAGACAAGGCCAAAATCCGCGTATGAAGTTCGCTACGTATTTTGCAGCCGATCGATCATTCGTTTTGCTTCACGCGCTGAAAAGCTGTATCAACGGCCATCGTTTCCAAGCAAGCCTGATACCTATGTCTCATTGTGTTCAACTCCACGAAGCGATTAACTCCGCGAGCAAGACTTTGCAGTCGCTTGGCGATCTTGACGCGCAGGTTAAAAAGGCCGCCGATTTGGTAGAAGAATGTTTGCGTCGCGGAAACAAATTGCTCGTTTGCGGGAATGGCGGCAGCGCAGCCGATGCAGCACATTTTGCGACCGAACTGGTGGTGCGTTTCACCAAAGATCGCCCAGCGCAACCGGCAATTTGTCTGGCGAGCGACGCCGGGCTTCTCACTGCGGCCGGAAACGATTACGGCTTTGACGAAATCTTCGCACGCCAGGTGGCCGCGTTCGGCGTGCCGGGAGATGTGCTCATTTGCCTGACGACTTCGGGCAAATCAAAAAATGTCGTGCGCGCTCTGGAGGAAGCAAAAGCGCGGAAACTGAAAACGATTGCGCTTCTCGGGCGGGACGGCGGATCGACCATCGGCATTGCCGATATCGATCTCCTGGTTAAAAGCGATTCAACTGCGCGGATTCAGGAAGCGCATCAGCTTTTGCTCCACGTTTTGTGCGAGGTCATCGAATCGGGCCTCAAGGAGTGACGGGTTCCCAGCCCCGAAAGCTTTCGGGGCTGCCCAAGCCGTCGTTCCTTGGGATTCCGGTTACTCCGAATTTTTGAGCAATCGCTCGCGCTCGCGATTCAATTGCCGGCGCTCACTCGCAGTCAAGCTTCCCATTCCAAACTTTGAAATCTTATCGAGAATTGGATCGATCGAGGCATAAACATCATCCGCATCGGCAGGACGTGTTGGACGCATTTTCGGTACAACGCGAAACTTCGGCGTGGGAGCGAAGCGCGTTTTCAAGGCATCCCACCAGGTAAGCTCCGGCCCGGCGCCACTCCATTCGATAAAGAGGAACGCCGCGCCAATGCTTGTCCAGACGACGACCAGATCGCTCCAGGCGTGGTAGGCAAGCAGTTGCAAGGTGTAAATGGCCGCAAGAATGAGGGCAACCCATTTGGCCATGATCCGCAGGAATAACTCCGCCCGTGGATAGATCGTGGCGAAAGCAACAAAAATTCCAAAGTGCAGCGCCTGCGAGCCAACAAGAACAGACCGTTGCCAGACTCCCCACATCGCGAGCAGTACCGCAGGCGTGATCAGCAAGATCAGGTAAAGAACTATGTAAGAGCGTCGACCAATAAAGCGTTCAACTTCCCGCCCAAATACAAACAGCAAATACATCTCGATCGCAAACCACAGCAGCGCCGACGGCGCATGAACGAACGCGTAAGTGAAAATCCGCCAAACCTGCGCGCCATACCAAATTTCAGCGCTGTCGAACTGCAGCCAGCCCAAGACAGATCCGGCTCCAATCGCGACGAGGACCGCGCCAAGCACCGCCATTGCGACGTGCAACCCTACCAGCATGGTGGTCACATCGACTGGATAGCGACCCATCCACGCAACCGGCCGATAATCATCGGACGTGGTGACCCCGAACATGCTTTCAATTAATGCCGCGCATTGCCTCTGCGCAAGCGTGATTCATGATTCGTTGATCGTCGTCGAGAAACGCCTTGACGGTTTCAACGATTCAACGTGGCCAAGCCGTCCATTCTTGGCTAAGATGCACATTCTCTTTCATGAAAAATGCCGCGCCAGCCATATTCCCGCCCAGTGGAATCGGTGACGCAAGGCCGGCCAATCAAGCGGTACTCGATTGGGTGGATGAAATCGCCAAGCTGACAGAACCGGAAAACATCTTCTGGTGCGACGGCTCGGATCAGGAAAATGAGTTCCTGATCGGTGAATCGCTCAAACAAGATGTCCTCATAAAACTGAACCAGAAAAAGGTCCCGCGCTCGTACTTGCATCGCTCCGATCCAAACGATGTCGCACGAGTCGAGCAATTCACCTTCGTGTGCACGCCCACGAAAGAAGAGGCCGGTCCCACCAACAAT
>DATARG010000262.1:0-7708 GCA_036264275.1 Candidatus Udaeobacter sp.
TGTGAGCTCGCCACCGCGAGTCTTCGTCGAGCTGGAGCACGCATCGGGCGGTAACGACTGCGTTACCTTTCAAGTGCGGCAAAGGCGATACTTTCAAATCCCGACGGGTTCAATTCTTTGGAAATGGTACAAAGTTATGAACTCGAAAAAAATCATTCTCCTTGGTTGCGTAGCAGCATGCGTTTTCGCAGCCTCGACTGCGACAGCGCAGATGAGAGGGCATGGTGGTTCGATGGGACGGATGGGAATGCGCGGCGGGTTCGCGCCACATTCGATGGGAGGAATGCCAATGCACCGCGGTCCGATGATGAATTCACCCTCGAGCTTCCGACACTTTGGCAACCGAGACTTCAATCGAATTGATCGGTTTCATCGTTTTAATCGTTTTAATGATGACCACTTCGTTCGGAATCATCGATTCCATCATTTCAACCACTTTAACCACTTCAACAACGTCGTCTTTATCGGCGGCTTCGGCTTTCCATGGTGGTGGGGTTGGGGCTGGGATCCTGGCTGGGGTTGGGGCGCAGGCTACCCGTACGGATACAACTACGGCTACTACGGTTCTGGTTATGGATACGGCGGCAGCAGTGGGTCGAGAGTCGCTGAACTGCAGAGCCGGCTCGCTAGCGCCGGCTATTACCACGGCGCCATAGACGGAATCATGGGACCTGCGACTCGGAGAGCAATACGGGCCTACGAGGACGACCATGGATATGCAGGCTGATGTGGTTTTGTGGTTTCTTCCCGCTCATTGGTAAGGATCTGGCAAGCCGACAGTCCCGCGAGCACCCTCCGCGGCTGACAATCCGAAAGCGTTCGCGAGCAGCCAGCCGCCTCTACACCGCTTCGCGGAATTCCTGACTTTGAATTTGCCCGACCTCACACGCACACAATAATCTCGAACGTGCGCGGACTTCGCTGGGTTTGTTCGATCGCGCTGATAACAACCGGCGCGGTCTTGCTTGTGTTCGATCTGGGCGGTTGCGTCAAACATGGTCAGCCGGGCGGTCTGTCAAAACTGAAGCCGTGCCGGTTAGCCGGAATCGATGAGGAATTGCTTTGCGGGAAACTGACAGTCTTTGAAAACAGGGAAACGCGCACGGGTCGAACGATCGATCTAAACATCGTCGTACTGCCGGCACTCGATCAGAAAACGAAAGCGGAGCCGCTGTTCGATCTGGCAGGCGGTCCGGGCGCAGCGTCCACGGACGCAGCAGATTTCTGGGCTGGCCCGGGCAAAGTGCACCGTCACAGGCACGACGTGGTGTTAGTCGATCAGCGCGGCACGGGACAATCAAATCGGCTTTCAATTCCGCGGGAGAAAACACCGCAGCATTACCTGAGCGAGATGTATCCAGTCGATTACGTCAGGGAAATGCGTCACACGCTCGAGCAACGCGCGGACCTGACGAAATACACAACGTCCAGCGCCATGGATGACCTGGATGACGTGCGAGCATGGCTCGGTTATGACAGGATCAATCTTTTCGGATTGTCGTATGGGACGCGGGCAGCGCTGGTTTACATGCGGCAGCATCCGGACCATGTGCGCAGCGTGATCCTGATGGCAGTCGCACCGACTGATTTGAAAATGCCGTTACGCCACTCAGAGTCCGCAGCCCGGGCGATGGACTTGTTGTTAGGCGAATGCGAACAAGAAGCCGCTTGTCACACTGCTTTCCCGCAAATTCGCGATGATTGGAAGAACGCGTTGGCGCAGTTGGATAAACAGCCCGCACGTGTGGAGTATTCTCCGCCCGGCAACGCCGCGCCGACGACAGTCGAAATCCAACGGGATGTCTTTGCGGAGAAGATCAGGACATGGATGTATGGACGCGACGAGGCGGCGCGGATTCCATTGATCGTTCATCATGCCGCAGTTGGCGATTTCACGCCGTTTCTCCAACAAGCGATAGCTCCGTCGATTCCTGATTTCGTGGCGGATGGAATGTATTTGTCGGTCACGTGCGCAGAAGACGTCCCATTCATCGATCAGGACGAAGCGGCGAGGCTCGACGCTGGTAATCCGTTCGGGAACTATCGCGTGTTCCAACAAACGCGCGCCTGCGCGATGTGGCCGCGCGGCCAGATTCCGTCCGATTTCCTCGAGCCGGTTCAATCAAACGCGCCGGTGCTGATTTTTTCCGGCAACCTGGACCCGGTCACACCGCCAAGGTACGGCGAAGAGGTCGCCAGGCATTTGCCGAACAGCAGGCACGTCATTATTCCAGAGGCCGGTCACGGTCCTTTCGGGTTGAGCAATCCCGGTTGTATTGATGGGATTGCGATCGAATTTCTCGACAAAGGCGACGCGAAAAATCTTGATGTGAGCTGCGTCGAACGAATGGCCCGGCCGCCGTTCGCGACGAAGTAAGTAAAGTTCTGGTTCGTTTTTGGTCTGAGGCGGCGCGAAATATGTGCCCAGATTAACGGAGATTGTCGGTAGCGTGCAGTCCTTTGCACGCCAATCCTAAATTTGCGGTCAGGGAACCGAGGCTAGCGCCTGACACGATACTCGTGTAGTGATTGAGTCGAGAGTTCGTTAGGATTAACAAGAAGTTATGGCCCGTAAATGTTCATCGCCTGGCTGTGCATTCTCCCTGCCGGACAAATATCCGTTGGAGAAATGTCCGTGGCACCTGGCACCTGGAAAGGGCCCTGTGAAAATTGCCGCTGCGATCACGATCGCCGCTGCGGGGCTCGGCGGCGGAATCGCGTACAAAAAGTTCAGAGCGTATTTGCACGACAGGAACAAGAAACGCGATGCACGGCGAAAAAAGCCTGCGTCCACTCCGGGAGAACAAAAAGCTACAGCAGCCGCGAGTAAATCGGGTGTCGCGAAATCGCAAAAGCAGCCAGGCTCACGGAAAAAAGCCACAACGAAGTCGAAACGGAAAACGGCTAAAGCGGCAACCACCTAGGCAACTCACCCCGAGTTGTTTGATCTGTCGGTGTGTGCCTATTCAATGGACGGGCGGTGCATCGGGTATGCGCCCAGGTACACCACCCATACACTTCCTCTAGGACTGCCTTGAGTTGCTGAAGTGAAGTGTTGTCCGTCGCAAACCCCCAGGGGATCTACTCACTCCATGTCGGAGTATGGGCCTTTGCCGTCTTCGGTGATGAAACGATCGATCCGATCCGTCACAACAGGCAACGGTACCGAGCCGAGCTCGAGCACGGCATCATGGAAAGCGCGGATGTTGAATTTCGCTCCGAGCGCTTTCTCCGCTTTTTCGCGGGCCCGCACGATCGCCAGCTCGCCCATGTAATAAGAGAGTGCTTGCCCGGGCCACGCGATGTAACGGTCGACCTCGGTTTCGATTTCATGCTCCGGTAACGCGGTGTAGTCGTGCATGTACTTGAGCGCCTGCTCGCGCGTCCAACCCTTCGAATGAACGCCGGTGTCGACAACGAGCCGAGCAGCACGCCAGATCTGATAACCAAGCATCCCAAAGCGTTCGTATGGTGTTTCGTACATTCCCATCTCCTCACCCAGCTTTTCGCAATAAAGCGCCCAACCTTCGCCGTACGCGGAAATGTAATCGAAGCGACGAAAGTCCGGCTGGTTCTTGTGTTCGAGGGCGATCGGAATCTGGAACGCGTGACCCGGCGCGGACTCGTGCAGGGTCAACGCGGGCAGATTGTAGAGCGGACGATGCGGCAGATCGTATGTGTTCAGGAGATAAACGCCCGGCCCGCCACGGCCTGAAGTATAAAACGGTGCCAGATCGGCCGGAACGGGTTTAATGGCGAAACGCATGCGCGGCAGGTAGCCGAAGTATTGCGAGGATTTGCCGTCAAATACTTTCGCAATCCAAGCGGCGCGATTGAGCAGGTCCTGCGGTGTTTTAGCGTAGAACTGCGGGTCGTCACGAAGGAATTTTACAAATTCTGGAAACTCGCCTTTGAATCCGGATTCATGCATCGCGTCGACCATCTGCTGATGTAATTTGGCAACCTCCGCGATGCCGATCTGGTGAATTTCGTCGGGTCCTAGGTCGAGCGTGACAAACTCGCGAATCTTTTGGCGATAATACGTTTTGCCCGCGGGTAACGCTTCAGCCGCAAGGGTTGTGCGAGTGTGCGGCACATATTCGTCGCGGAAGAATTTCAGCAGGTCCGCGTAAGCCGGCTCCACGACTTCACTAATCACCTTTGCGGCTTCCGATTTGAGCTTGTCCTGATCGGACGGCTGCACCCCGACCATCGGTTCCCGGAATGGTGTGTACAGCAGATTGTCTTCGGGTTTCCCCTCCGCAATGGTGGCGATGGATTTCTCGCGGCCCTTCAAAGTGAACTGTGGCGGCGTGAATCCGCGCGCAAGCCCCACGCGCATGTTCGCGATCTGTTCACGGAAATAGCGCGGAATATCGCGCATCTGCGCGATCCAGTTTTTATAATCCGTCAGCGTCTTGAAAGGTCGTCGTGCTGTGTAACCGAAGTCGCTCCAGAAAGCAGAGTCCGAGTTCGCCGGCATTTCGTAGTCACGGAATTTTTGATCGGCGACGAAATTCTCGATTTCCGGCCGGTAAACATCATAGTTGATCTGTTCCGCCGGCGAGAGCTGCGTGCGAGGAATATCATCGAGCTTGTGCAACACATCCTGCCAGTAACGCAGCCGCATTTCCTGCGTCGCCGCATCAACTTTCGGCAGGCGATCGGCAACCGGTTTCTCGACGCCTTCGAGCCCGGGAAACTGCTCCAGTCGCCATTTCCATTCTTCTGTGTAGATAGCTCGCAGCCGCTCATCGGCGCTTTGCGCCTGGGAAAGACACGGGATGCACCACACCGCTGTAGCAGCAAACAAAATAACGGTTTTTACAAAACGTTGCTTGGCGCGGCAGACGAGCGCCAGCGGACAAGAAGCTTCATTCATTTGTTAGAACCTTGGCAGAGCTTTTCGAATCGCGGATCTTTGCGCAACGGATCCCAGAGCGGGTCGAATTTTAGATTCGCGACCGTGAGTCCGGCCGGAACTTCGAGGAGATGAGGCAATGCCGCGATAGTTGAATCGATATCGCCAAAGCGCGCCTGGATCTGAGCAAGCTGCACTTCAGCCTGCGGCTGATTGATCGCGTCTCCGTCATAATCTTTCACCGCCTGCGCGGCCTGCTGCAAAGCGTTCTCTTTTTCGTCAAGACCAGCGTAGGCCTGAGCGAGAATGCTCGGTGTGCCGTTCGCATCGGGTCTCACAACGCTATCCGGTGTCGGTTTGATCTCGCGCACTGCGCGTTCGAACGCTTGTCGCGCTGCCTCGTGCTGGCCTAACCACTCCTGGCACTGGCCCATTTGCACAAGGAATGCGTTTGCAAAGGAATCAAGCGGTTGATTTGGCAGGAGCGAATTCAATTTTCGCTCGACGACATTGATCACGTCTCCGAAACGGCGTTCATACATGGCCTGGGTAATTCGGGCCGCTACAACCCAGTCATCAAGCACCTCATCCGGAACTAACGCAAGCTCCTGACGCGCTTCATTGACCCGGCCCGCGGTTTGCAACACCACCGCTTTATTGGCGTGCACGACTGCGGCATCGGGTGCGATTTGCAAGGCACGATCAGCACTGGCCAGGGCGTCGTCGAACCGCCGCAAATACATATAAAACTCGTTGCCAACCGCAGTCAGTAATTGGACGTCGCGCGGATCGAGCTCGATTGCTTTTTTGTAGTTCGTTTCGGCGTCCTGCCACCGACCAAGCCGCCGGAGAATAAATCCGAGATATTCATATACCAGCGCGCTGTTCGGCATTCGTTTTCGCGCTTCTTCGTAAGCCGCGAGTGCGCTGTTGAAGTCGCGGAGTATGCGATAGCGATACGAACCCTGTGCGATCCAGGATTCACCGGCATCGGGGGCAAGCGCCATGGCGCGATCAGCGGCCTGCTTGACTGAATCGGCTGTGTACGTTTTCAGGTCGATGGCGTTGAAGTTGAGAAAGCTGCGCAGGATGGCCAATCGAGCCCAGGCCAGGGCGAAATTTGGATCTAACTCAACGGCACACCGGTAATTATGTTCGGCCTGAACGTACGCTTCGTAGTTGTAATTGTTATGCTCAATGTTCAGGCCACGAAGATAAGCGTCGTAGGCCGCGGCGTTTTGTGTCGGCTTTTCCGCGACCGCTTTCTGTTCCGCTCCGGAGAGCTTCATATTCAATTGATCGGCGATAGCATTCGCCACTTCTCCTTCCACTCCGAAGACATCGTCGAGTTTTCGATTATAGCTTTCCGCCCATAGATGTTCGTCCGTCGCAGCGTGGATCAGCTGCACATTGACGTGCACGGCATTGGCGATTTTTTGCACGCTCCCTTCAAGAACATTCGCGACACCCAACTGTTTGCCGACGTCACGCAAACTGTCCGGCACGCTCTTGTATTTCGTGGTGGAGGTACGCGAGATCACCTTTAGCGCGGCAATCTTCGACAGGCGGGTCAGAATTTCGTCCTGGATACCGTCGGTGAAATACGCGTTCGACTTGTCATCGCTCAGATTCTCAAACGGTAAGACCGCAATGCTCTTTTCCGGGATCGACGCCAGAGATGTCGCGCTGCCGGTTTCATTTCGTCCGGACCTGAACAAGAGTGCGATCGCAGCCAGGAGAATGAGTGCGCCGATCGCCATTGCTGCGATGAGGTAATGACGTCGGTTCGCTGGCGTCGTCTTCCCAGCGGGCGCGTTTTTCCTGAATGTTTCCGGGATGGCGGGATTCCCGATTTCGTGGTTGTAGAAGTTTACTACCGAGATGACTTGTCCGTGCTTCGCTTCGAAATCGCCTAACGAATGTAAATACGGCTGCCAGCGCGGATAATGTTCCAAGTCTTCGGCAACGTGTCTTGAAAGCAGAATATGGCCTGCGTCCCCACAATCCATCACTCGCTGGGCGATGTTGATCCCGGCGCCGGCAATGTTGGCCTGCTCGTTTAAGTCCGTGACTTCGTTCACCGGACCACTGTGGATTCCCATACGGACGCGGATCTCAGGGTGACCCTTTAGCGTTTTGGCGATTTCCTCAGCGCAGAGCACGGGGGCTTCCGGATTGTTGCGGAAAGCAAGCGCGCCGCCGTCTCCGGTAGGTAACCTGATCAGTTTACCTTCGGCTTCAGCAGTGCGGAATTGCTCGGTGCCACGCACGATCTCGCGCAACTTCTCAATCTGAGCGCTCTGTTCGTTGGTGCGCAGCTTGGAATAGCCAACAATGTCGATGAAAAGAACGTGGGCGATTTCCAGTCGGAGTTTCGATTTCTGTTCGTCCACCATCGGGGCATGAGTTTAGGCGGGGCCGACCAGTCACTCTACCTTTAATTTTCCACCGAATAACGAGGGCAGCGACTCACGATTGTGTCGAATGATTTCGCAGGCGACACGCCTGCCACTGCAGTGCAACTTTATGTAAAAAATGGATCAACCAGATAATAATCCTGGAGTCGTCGCTCCTGGGTTCCTGATTCATTCTACTCTCTTATGATGCACGCCCAGTGTGAATCGTGTCGTTAAACTGCGAAGACGACGGGTTGATTGCTGAGGCAAGTCGCGAAATTCTCAAACTCTTGAAACTTAAACCGTCTCTCGACTGGCTTCTTATCTTCGTTCCGCTCGCGATCCTTCTGCGCTTCTGGCCCGGGGGCATCAGTGCGACTGCGCTCTTTGTTTGCTCAGCTCTCGCTATCATTCCGGTCGCCGGCTGGATCGGACGATAGCGAGAGCTGAG
>DATARG010000038.1:0-4763 GCA_036264275.1 Candidatus Udaeobacter sp.
AATTAGCTACCGATTTTGGCAGCACGAAAGTACACGCTTGTACAGCATTTACCTGGGTAAAAGGCATTTGCACCGTTAGCTCAATTGGCAGAGCAAGTGACTCTTAATCACTGGGTTGCAGGTTCAAGTCCTGCACGGTGCATCTCATGTTTCAACTACTGATCAGAGCCGCGGCAAGTGCGCCGGCGAACGGGCCGGCAAGCTAGAAAGATCCTCACTTCGAACTGTCGATGATCTGCTGCGCGTTCTTGATCGCCGACTCGTCTGGCGCTTTGTCTTTTTTCAGGATGTCGATCGCCTTTTGCGCCGAGACAATGGCTTCTTTCTTGTTGCCAAGTTTCGCCTGAATCTGCGCCTTCTTGTAGTGCATGAAGTAGGCGTCCGGGTTCTTCTCCAGCGCCTGGTCGATCCACTTCGCTGCCTGATTCATGTCCTTGTTGTTGTCGTAGTAGAATGCCGCGGCCTGATAGGCGGTGCGCGGATCGAGCGGGGTTTTTGCGCTAACGACTGCATCGAGTTGTTTACTTACCTGCTCGACATCGTCCGTGGTCAACTTCACCGGCACGCGCGTTTTATCCCAGAGGAAATTAAGCGTTGCGGAAGCACCTTTCACATCACCCAGCGCAATGGTGAACGTCTCGATTGCGATTGGAAAGGGTTCCGGCTTCGCCGTGACACGTGCGGCATCATTCTCCTGTTTATAATCGGCAGCGCTCTGCACCTTCGAGTCTTTCGAAATGATGATAGTCCACTCGTCCGCTGTCGGAATCGTGAAGAGTGCGTACTCACCGGCTGGGATCTGTTTGCCGCCGAGCGTTACCGGTTTGCTAAAGTTTATTTTGGTCACTGCGTTGGCGCCCGTGCGCCAGAGCTTATCGAAAGGCACCAGACCGCCGAAGATCTCGCGGTTGTTCTTGTTTGGACGCGAATAATCCACCTCCACATCGGTCAACCCGACACGCTGTTTTACTACTGAGTGTTGGCTGGCAGCGGGAAACTCTATTTTCTTCTCTTCTGTCGCTCGCAAAATGCCGGGAAGAAATGGCTCCGCCACGAAGGGAAGTGCGAGTGAAACGAAAAGGAGAAGCGAACGAAGACATGAGGATTGGATCATAATGTGCGCGATATTTGAGATATGATTTAAGCGGAGAAGATATTCCGAAGCGGCAGGAGTCAAACTGGCTTCGCCCAGCCTCGACCTTTCGTGTAATCCATTTCGTAAAACCGGTGACACCCGATCGGCGTCTGCAGCCGCGACAATCGGCAGTAACCTTCCTTCGTTGGCAACGTTGCGAAGCTACTGGCTTTTACGAACCGAATGTCGGCTCTCCGCGCAAAGTGCGGTATCAGTCGACATACTTTTGCGCGATAGGCATCTTCCGGCCGATTCCGAAGGCGCGGCTAGTGACTTTTAGTCCAGGCGCAGCTTGTTCGCGCTTGTATTCATTAAGATCAACCCGGCGCTGCACCCAACGCACTGTTTTCTCGTCAAAACCGCGCGCGATGATGTCGCGTGCGCTGAGGTTTTCTTCCACGTAAAGGTGCAGAATCTCATCGAGAATTTCGTAGGGCGGAAGTGTGTCCTGATCCTTCTGGTTTGGCTTTAACTCCGCGCTGGGCGGTTTTTCTATCGTAGACTTTGGAATGACCTCGCGCTCTCGGTTGATCCAGCAGGCCAGCTCGTAAATCATGGTCTTCGGAACATCGCTAATCACAGCCAACCCGCCGGCCATGTCACCGTAAAGAGTGCAATAACCGACAGCGATTTCGCTCTTGTTCCCGGTCGACAAAACGAGGTGACCGAATTTGTTCGAGAGCGCCATCAGAATCATTGCGCGCAGACGCGGCTGCATGTTTTCTTCCGTCTCATTTTCAGGCAGGCTTTTGAAAATCTCTTTGAACTGGGCCTTGAAAACCTGAAACGCATCCGTGATCGGAACCTCGAGAAATTTGATCCCGAGATTACGTGCGAGCGCCCGCGCGTCCTCAATGCTGCCGCGGGACGAGTACGGACTTGGCATGGAAACGCCGGTGACATTCTCCGCGCCCAACGCATCCGCGGCAATGACCGCTGTAACAGCGGAATCGACTCCGCCACTTAAACCGACAACTACCGAACGGAAGTTGCATTTGTGGCAGTAATCGCAGAGCCCGAGCGAAAGCGCGGCAAAAATTTGCTCCGGGATTTTCCCCTCGTGAAATGCAATCGCCGAAGTCGAATCTGTATCGAAGATTCGTTCGTCTTCACGAAACGCTGCCAGTTGCGCGATCACGTTCCCCGATGAATTCACCGCGAAGGAATTACCATCAAAGAGCAGTTGGTCGTTGCCGCCTATCAAATTGCAGTAGGCGATGGGGCGTTGGTGAGCGCGTGCGAGACCTGCTACCATCTCGTAGCGGATCGCTGGCTTATGCAAACTGAATGGCGACGAGCTTAGATTCACGATGATTTCCGCGCCTTGCTGAACCAGGCTGCGCACAGGTTCGCAATCGTACAAAGGCCGCGGCAGGTAGTGTTCCGTCCAAATGTCCTCGCAAATCGTTACGCCAATTTTCTTCCCGTGAATAAGAAGAGGCTCGACGCGTTCAGCCGGCTGAAAATACCGCTCTTCGTCAAAAACATCGTAAGTCGGCAGCAGGGACTTATAAGTCTTGCGAATTGGTTTGCCGCGTTCCAGTAAGGCCGCGGCGTTACGAAATGGTTTGCCGCGACCTTCATTGCGATCAACAAAGCCGACGAGCAACGCCGCGTCTTCAATGCGAGCGTGCAGTTTTCCAAGCAGTTCCAGATTCTCCGGCACAAACCGTGATTTGAGAACCAAATCCTGCGGCGGGTATCCGGTCATTGCTAACTCCGGCGTCAGCACGAGTTCCGCGCCCGCCGCCGCCAGGCGCTTATATGCGCCGGCGATCAGCTCACAGTTTCCCTTCAAGTCTCCCACCGTCGGGTTAATTTGAGCGAAACCAATCTTCATGTTGCCGTTGAAAGCTTAGGGGCTGCGGTGATCCCGAACTGTAGGGCGTCTGTGTCAGACGCCAACTGATTTTGGGCCGGCGTTTTATAGAAACAAACGCCTTACGATTTTGGCTGACGTCGACAAGATACCGGCTCAGCCTTCAGCACCAAATCTCGCGCGGATTTGAATCATCTCCGGAGAAGTAGGTCTAACAGCGGCAGTACACCTCTTGTATTTTTCAAAGCTCAGGGCGATTGAAACACATGAATAAGAAAATGCGTGTTGTCCAAGTGCCGCGAGCAGGCGGTCCGTTAGAGTTAATCGAACGCGATACTCCGGAGCCGAAGAGGGGGTGGGTGCGCATCAAGGTCCAGGCATGCGGTGTTTGCCACAGCGATTCGTTAGTCAAAGAAGGTCTGTGGCCCGGTATTCAGTATCCGCGCGTGCCGGGACATGAAGTGATTGGTGTTGTTGATGCCATAGGCGAGGGAGTCAAGCCGTGGAAAATTGGCCAGCGGGTTGGCGTTGGCTGGCACGGTGGCAACTGCGGTTATTGCGACCACTGCCGGCGTGGCGAGTTCTTTGCATGCACTGTGGACTTGCTCACTACGGGGATTTCTTTCGATGGCGGCTACGCTGAGTACATGGTTGCGCCGGCTCAGGCGCTGGCAATTGTGCCTGACGAGGTCTCGGCTATCGACGGCGCACCGCTGATGTGTGCGGGCGTAACGACTTTCAACGCGTTGCGAAACAGCGGCGCAACGGGAGGCGATGTTGTCGCTGTGCTTGGAATAGGTGGACTCGGTCATCTCGGCGTGCAGTTCGCGGCGAGGATGGGATTCAATACGGTGGCGATTGCGCGCGGAAAGGATAAGGAAGCATTTGCCAAAAAACTCGGCGCGCACCACTACGTCGATAGCGAGGCCTCCGATCCGGCGGCGGAATTGAATAAGCTTGGCGGCGCGAAAGTGGTCATCGCCACCGTGACGAATGCGGAGGCAATGGCAGCAGTCCTTGGCGGGCTCGCGCCGAACGGTCTGCTCATGGTCATCGGCGCGGCAGGGCCGATTTCTGTCGATCCCTTTCTGCTCATTACTGGTTGCCGATCCGTCAAAGGCTGGTACTCGGGAACGTCGATCGATTCACAGGATACCCTCGAATTCAGTGCATCGGCGGACGTACATTCCATGAACGAAATTTTTCCATTCGAAAAAGCGGCTGAGGCGTACGAACGCATGATGAGTGGCAAAGCGCGTTTCCGTGTCGTGCTCGACATCGCCGGCAAATAAAAGTTCGAGGCGGCCAGCAGGACCGAACGGAAGCATGGCGCCCAACAGTATGTTGTCTCGCGTTCGTGCATTTAAAGGACTTCGTGGTCGGAAATTTTTGGGGCCAAGAAATATTAATGTTTGCCTTCAATATTTGATGTAAGCATGCATTCGAGAGCAAATTCAAAATGAAACCGCAGTACGACGTCGTTATTCTGGGAGCGGGACACAACGGACTTGTCGCCGCGGCTTATCTTGCCCGCGCCGGGCTGAGTGTGCTGTTGCTGGAGAAAAACGATTACATCGGTGGCGCGACGACTTCGCGGCAAATCTTTCCGGATTACGACGCGCACTTGTCGAGGTACTCGTACCTGGTCAGCCTGTTTCCGAACAAGATCATCCATGATCTTGGGTTGAAGCTCGAACTGCGCCGGCGTGCGATGGCATCCTGCACACCATATCTGAAACATGGACACGATGGCGCGTTGCTCTTGAGTAACATCGACGAAGAGGTGGGCCGCCGGTCGATGTGTGAGTT
>DATARG010000271.1:0-3357 GCA_036264275.1 Candidatus Udaeobacter sp.
ATTCTCACGAAACTTGATTCTGGCAGCAACACGCGAGGCACCGTGGTGGACATATATCGAGCGTCCATTTTTCAGGGAACGGTTAACAGTTTTCTCGCCGCTCGCGCGTGATGTCTTTTTCACCAGAGCAATCAAAGTTGAAGATGGTGCGCCGTAACCTGGAACCGTTATTACGTCACCGCGCTTAATCTGATCGACGCGAAGATCTGGTAGATTGATGGCGGTGCGCATTCCAGACTCCGCGACATCCAGTTCGTGGCCGTGGCTCTGAATCGAACGAATGCGTGTTTCGAGATTGTTCGGGTAAACAACTATTTGCTGACCCCGCCGCAAGCATCCGCCGGTTAATGTTCCGGTGACAACTGTGCCGATTCCGCGCAGCGTGAACACTCGATCGATGAATAAGCGTGGTTTAGCGATGTCACGTTGGGGTTCCGTTGTTGCGAGTTCGCTGGCGAGCGCGTTTGCCAGGTCTTCAATGCCCGCTCCTGTCCGGACGGAAGTCGGAACAATCAGCGAATCTGCAAACGGTGTGCCGGAAAGGCGTTCGCGAATTTGATTAGTGACAACCTCACGTTGGCCAAGGTCGCTCTTGGTAAGCGCAATCACCGCGCGTTGCACACCAAGGTAATTGAGGATTTGCAAATGTTCTTCGCTTTGCGGCATCCAGCTGTCGTCAGCAGCAACGACAAAAAGTGCCAGGTCGATTGAACCAACTCCGGCGATCATGTTGCGCACGAAATCTTCGTGGCCGGGAACATCAACGATTCCGGCTTGAATTTTGTCGCCGTTTGTCGCCGTTACAGTCAGTGCGGCGAAACCAAGGTCGATTGTGATCTGCCTTTTCTTTTCCTCCGGCAGACGATCAGGATCGGTGCCTGTTAACGCTTTGACGAGCGCGCTCTTGCCATGATCAACATGGCCTGCCGTGGCGATGATGAAATGACGCGTCGTCACTTCGTGTATGCCGCCCGAATCGCACTGATTACGTTTTCGTCCTGCTGAGGAAGAATCGTGCGCAGATCGAGTTTAAACCGGTTATCTGCGATGTAACCGATCACAGGCGGAATCGACGTACGGAGACTCGCCGCGAATTCGCTCAGTGACCGATCTTTGGGAACAAAATCGATCGTGACAGACGCCACATTCGATTTCGGTAAGGTACCGCCGCCTGTTTTCGATTTGCTCCGACGGATTGCGATCTTCATTGGCAAATCCGTCAAATTCGAAGCAATCGCTACGGCACGGGCCTGCAATGTGTCCTCTGAAGTTCGTAAAAGTGCGAGCGCCGGGATATCGCCTATTTTTTGATCGAGGTGAAGATCCACAATCGTTTGCAAGGCCGCAAGACAGAGCTTATCGGAGCGCAAAGCGCGAAATAGTGGTTCGCGTTTCAGCGCGGCGACGAACCGTTTCTTTCCAGCAATGATGCCCGCCTGCGGACCGCCGAAGAGCTTATCGCCGCTGAAGCAAACGAGGTCGGCGCCGGCTTTCAATGCATCGGCAGGGGTTGGCTCATCTTCGCCAATTTCTAATGATTCAGTCGCGATCATTGCACCGCTGCCGAGATCTTCGACAAATGCGATGCGGTTCTTCTTCGCCAGCGCGCTGATCTCGTTCGAAGAAGGAGATTCGACAAAGCCACTCATAAAAAAGTTACTGCGGTGCACTTTCAGAATCATCGCGGTCTTTTCTCCGATAGCATGCGCGTAATCCTCGAGCGCCGTCTTGTTAGTCGCTCCGACCTCGCGCAACTTCGCGCCGCTCGCTTCAAGTATTTCGCTGATGCGAAATCCGCCGCCGATTTGCACCAGTTCGCCTCGTGAAATGACGATCTCCGGCGCGCCCTCGCCTCGGCGAGCAAGCTGTGGTCGCACGTTAGCAGTCTTGTTTATGAAGTACTGAACGATCAGGACCAATGCCGCTGCACAATTGTTGACGACGGTTGCCGCCTCGGCTTCACAAATAAGAGCGAGCGCGCTCTCCACATACATGCCGCGTCCGCCGCGTTGGCCCTTCGGAACATCGTATTCCAGATTGGAATACACTCTCCCAATTTCATTCAATGCGCGGATCGCCTCGCTCGGAAGCGGGGAGCGTCCGAAATTCGTATGAATGACAATTCCAGTTCCGTTGATGACGGGCTGAAGTCTGCTGGCCCGAAATTCATCGAGCGAGCTACGGACGCGAGCGATAATAGTTTGTAATTCGGATAGCGCGCTATTCTTTCGAATTTCTGACAGTTCGCGACGAACAATCTGGACAACAAAACGGCGCGGCAAATCAAAATGACCGAGCGCATCGAGGACTTTGGACACGGCCGGAATTTGACGCCGCTTGTCACACCTCATTCGGTCATGCATATCAATGGGCGGCGACGCCGTCGTGCCACGATTCGTCCAATTACAGCGGCGGCAGGTGTCCTGGCCTTTCGGAGGATCTTGAGTGTCTTTTCAAGATTGGCTTCGGCGACGCACAGCAGCAAACCGCCGCTGGTCTGTGCGTCGGTTAATAGAATTTGGCCCGTCTCATTTGTTCGCGCCCAATCGACGAGAACTGTGGTTCCATTGAAATTGTCCCGGGTTCCTTGTGGAACGCAGCCCAGATTGACGAGTTCGTGAATTTCGTAGCTGATGATCGGCACAGCACCCGGATCGATGTCCGCAGAAACATTGCTCGCACGGCACAACGAGATTAGGTGCCCTATAAGCCCGTAGCCGGTGATATCGGTGGCGGCGCGCACGAGTGCCAACTCAGCCAAATCGGCGCCGACCGTGTTGATGTGCGACATGAGTGTGATCACGGTTTTTTGCAGCGCACGCGAGGCGATCCCGCGCTTGAGGGCAGTCGTGGCAATACCGGTGCCGAGCGGCTTCGTAAGGACGAGCACGTCGCCGGGACGCGCGTTTGCGTTTGTCGTCACGTGTCGCACGTCTACGAGCCCTGTAACCGAAAGTCCGTAGATCGGTTCTGGATTACGAATGGAATGACCGCCTATGATCACGCATCCGACTTCCGCTGCCTTGGCAAGACCACCGCGCAAAATCGAAGAAACCACTCTTGGACTAACGAGATCACCAGGAAAACCGATGATGTTTAGTGCAGTCAAAGGACGTCCGCCCATGGCGTAGATGTCAGAGAGCGAGTTAGCTGCCGCGATCTGACCGTACGAAAACGGGTCGTCGACAATCGGTGTGAAAAAATCGACCGTCTGCACGAGTGCGCGACGGGCATCCAGCCGATACACACCCGCGTCGTCGAACGTTTTCGAACTGACAAGCACGTTCCGGCCTAACGAAATGGGAAGCTGCGGCAAAACTTGTCGCAGGGCCTGTTGGCTCAGTTTTGACGCTCACC
>DATARG010000273.1:0-4332 GCA_036264275.1 Candidatus Udaeobacter sp.
GGCGGAGCCATTCCTGATAATGCCGATTATCGAGTGATTCTCGAGCCGTCGGAAACGTTCGTGGGCACGGTGAACGAAGATTTCGCCGTCGAAAGTCTCGCCGGAGACATCTTTCAATTGGGAAACGCATCGTGGCGAATCTTACGCGTGAATTCCGGGGTCGTTCGTGTCGAGGATGCCAAAGGTCAGCCACCAGGAATTCCATTTTGGCTGGGCGAAGCTCCTGCGCGAACCGATGAACTTTCGCTGGCTGTTTCTAATTTGCGGATGGAAATCGAAAAGCGTTTGGCCGCAGGAGAAACTGAAAATTCAGCTGCCGAAACCGAACAATGGCTCGCGAAAGAATTCCAACTACCAAAAGACTCCGCGGAACAAATCGCCGCGTATTTTGCGGATACGTATCGTTCGTTAGGCGCAATTCCTTCGCAGCAAACGCTGGTGCTGGAGCGCTTCTTCGATGAATCGGGCGGTATGCAGCTCGTTTTGCACACGCCTTTCGGCAGCCGAATTAATCGCGCCTGGGGCTTGGCGCTGCGAAAACGCTTTTGCCGTTCGTTCAATTTTGAGCTCCAGGCTGCAGCGACCGATGACGCGATCGTAATTTCGCTCGGTACGCAGCATTCGTTTCCGCTCGACGAAGTTTTTCGGTATCTGAATTCGAAAACTGTTCGGGAGCTTCTTGTTCAAGCATTGCTAGACGCGCCAATGTTCACGATTCGGTGGCGCTGGAATGCAACGCGTTCGCTCGCCGTGCCGCGTTTCCGTGGCGGCGCGAAAATCGCCGCGCCGTTGCAACGGATGGAATCGGAGAACCTTTTGGCCGCAGTTTTTCCCGATCAACTCGCGTGCCTGGAGCACATCGTGGGCGACCGCGAGATCCCAGGACATCCACTGGTGAAGCAGACGATTGATGATTGCCTCACCGAAGCGATGGACATCGACGGATTGGAGGACGTGTTGCGCAGGATCGAGCGCGGCGACATTCGCTGCATCGCGCGCGACTTGCCGGAGCCGTCGCCGCTCGCAGCCGAGATCCTGAATGCGCGGCCCTATGCGTTTCTGGACAACGCGCCTCTTGAAGAACGCCGCACTCAAGCTGTTTACACGCGGCGAGCTTCAGAAAAGAACGGCAGCGATGGACTCGGTATGCTCGACTCTACCGCGATCGAAAAGGTCGAAGCCGAAGCATGGCCTGGAGCGACGAATGCGGATGAACTGCACGACGCACTGATGTTGATAGGAACGATGTCGCCAGAGGAAATTCAGCGGAACGCGAGCAACGGCCACGCGGAGCATTTTGTATCAACGCTGGTAGCTGAGAACCGGGCAACTCGCATTCTCATATCTTTGGAGCACGGCGATCCCGCGACTAAAAATTTTTACATCGCTGCGGAACGGCTTCCAATGCTTCGGGCGGTGTATCCAAACGCTGTCTCTGAGCCGGAACTGGTTCTGCCGGACTCAATGCATGCTAAAACTTGGGAACGCGCCGACGCGATTCGCGAATTGGTTCGCGGTCGGATGGAGGTGTGCGGACCAATTACCGTCCGAGAACTCGCAGATACATTGAATGTGGAAGGGCCGGAAATTGACGCGGCGCTGCTCGCGCTCGAAGCGGAAGGTTTCGTATTACGTGGCAAATTTCATCCCGATACCGCGGAACAGGAATGGTGCGATCGCAGATTGTTGGCGCGAATTCATCGGCTCACGATCGATCGGTTACGTGCGGAAATTCAACCCGTCTCAGCTCAAGATTTCTATCGTTTTCTTTTTGCATGGCAGCGTGCGGACAAGGAACACCGGGTCGAAGGTCTGGAAGGATTGCAGTCCGTCCTAGAACAGCTCGACGGTTGCGAATTGCCTCTGGCTGCTTGGGAATCAGCCGTGCTTCCGGCGCGTGTGGCCGATTACGATCCCGAATGGCTCGACCGGCTCTGTTTTTCAG
This sequence comes from Candidatus Udaeobacter sp., assembly GCA_036264275.1. Taxonomy (GTDB): domain Bacteria; phylum Verrucomicrobiota; class Verrucomicrobiia; order Chthoniobacterales; family UBA10450; genus Udaeobacter. The sequence continues at coordinate 1,946 of DATARG010000273.1, forward strand.
GGCGTGTTGGTTGGGGACGTTTGAGCACCCCACAACATCCCAACGCACGAGCGTCGGCGCCGTTGCGCACGAGTCCAATTGCGCTTTATCTGCGCGAAAATCTCAGCAATTGGCTCGCGTTAACTCAGCCAAACTCGGCGATCGAACTTTCGGTCACCAGTCAAGCTGTGTTTGAGGCAATGCAAAACGGCGGCGCGCTTTTCTTCAGCGAGCTGGTCAATCTTAGCCGCCTATTGCCTTCGCAAGCTGAAGAGGCTTTATCGCAGCTCGCGGGCCTTGGTTTGGTAACCGCGGACAGTTTCGACGGATTACGCGCGCTTCTCCTTCCATCCAACAAACGTCCGACCTTCGGCCGAACTGTTGCAAAACGTCGGCGCAGAACCAACCTTGCCAGCATCGAGTTTGCAGGTCGCTGGTCGGTATTGCCAAGGAATGCTGCGGTTCCGGTGGCGATCGGCGGGTCAAACGGCTCAGGTCAGCGCAAAACCGCGTTGGAAAAATTGGCTCGAGTCTTGTTGCGACGTTACGGCGTTGTATTTCGCCGATTGCTGGAGCGCGAGAGTTTTCCTACCAGCTGGTACGAGTTGGGACGAATTTATCGACGTTTGGAAGCACGCGGAGAAATTCGCGGCGGTTATTTCGTTGGCGGAATAAGCGGCGAACAATTCGCGTTGCCGGAGGCGATCGGTCTGTTGCGGTCGATCCGTAAAAGTTCATCAGATCGCGAGTTGACCACGTTGAGTGCTGCCGATCCCTTAAATTTGCAAGGTATTCTCACACCGGGAACGCGAATCCCCGCGTTTACCGGAAACCGCATTCTGTTTCGTGATGGACTGCCTGCTGCTGCACTCGAGTCAAAGGAGATTCGAAAGCTGTCAGATGAGCAAATTCCTGATTCGCAAATCGAAAACGCTCTTCGAATCGGCAAGCTACGCCCATCACTTCGGCCCTATTACAAATGAACGCAGGTCACCCTGAGCGGAGCGAAGGACCTCAGTTGGTCCGATTCAGGCACGCTTGTGACGTCCGATAGCCCAAGTTTGATTGTAAGATCCCTCGCCGCCGGCGGCTCGGGATGACGAATCAGCTATTTCTTAACGATCTCGGCGTTCTCAATCATGGCGATGCCGCCTCGGTCGGCCATTTTGCCCTTCAACGTGATCGTTTTTCCGCAGTATTCAGCCAATTGATCGTTCATCGGCTTGTGCTCGCCGACCACGAGATATGCTTTGCCGTCGCTGACGATCCCGACCGGACCACCGTTCTTGACGCATTTGGCCCCGCAAGACTGCCCATGCTTCTCACCGACAGCATTATGATCGACGTAGCACATCATATCCACGATTTCGCCGGTCACTTCTTTCGATGCGGCTGTGTCAGCGCCATGTTCGTGTTCCTGCGCTACCGCCAGCGGCGAGAACGTCAGCGCTGCGATAGATGTCGCTGCGACTGCAATTTTCATCACTGTAGGTTTGTGGTTGCTTGAATTAAACATGAGATAAATCTGGCCTGCTCGACGGACCCGTCAATCATTCGTTATTTGAGCTTCGCCATTATTTCTGTTTTTCGATCAGCTCAGCGAACTGGTCGAAAAAATAGGTGGCATCATGAGGCCCGGGCGCAGCTTCCGGATGGTATTGCACACTGAAGATCGGCAATTGCTTGTGACGCATTCCTTCGACGGTCCCGTCGTTTAAATTGATGTGCGTCACTTCAATCTCCGAGGGAAGCGACTCCGAATCGACGGCGAAACCGTGATTTTGTGCGGTGATCGCGACTTTCCCCGTGCGCAAATCTTTCACCGGCTGATTTGCGCCGCGATGGCCAAATTTCAATTTGAATGTCGATCCGCCAAAAGCGAAGCCGAGAACTTGATGGCCAAGACAAATCCCGAAGATTGGTTTCCTGCCCATTAGATCGTGCACGGTTTTGTGTGCATAATCGAGTGCCGCGGGGTCGCCTGGCCCATTAGAGAGAAAAATTCCGTCGGGATCAAGGGCCAGCACTTCTTCAGCCGTTGTGCCAGCCGGCACGACGGTTACTTCGAAGCCTTTCTGCCGAAGCAGCCGCAAAATATTCTCCTTAATCCCATAGTCGTATGCGGCAATTCGGAAGCGCATGGGTGGCAGGGCCCGTCTATCTTGTCCGTCGGGCGATCTTTGAATCGACCATGGAGCGCTGAGTTTGTCCTCCGGATCCCATCGGTAGATTTTTTTCGTTGAGACTTCTCGTACGTAGTCCATCCCGATCACACCTGCGCCGTCGGTTGCTCTTCGCGTTGCTTCTTCAGGCGAAATTTCTTCGGTGGTTAGGCAAGCTTTCATCGCCCCGCGCGTTCGGAGATGTCGCGTGAGCGCGCGCGTGTCGATTCCTTTCGCGCCTGGGAT
>DATARG010000026.1:0-2311 GCA_036264275.1 Candidatus Udaeobacter sp.
CTCGCGCGTGGGGGCGGCGAGAAGATCCTCAACCTGCTGGCGGGTGAGAACCAGCGGAAGCTTTTTTTCCATTTTTGGCAATTGAACCTCTCGCACGGGATTACCTCGCAGCCGTTTTCGAGCTGCGAGGAACTGATAAAAGGTGCGCAACGCGGAGAATTGCAGCCTCACATAAGAACGCGCTTGGCCGTGCTTCATGAGCGCAAAGAGATAATCGCGAAAATTCTCTGAGGTGCATTTTTTCCACGGCGTTTTGCTTACCGCACCGAAAGCGGTGAGCGCCTGGCGATATGCCTTCAGCGTGCGCGGCGACGCATTTCGCTCATCCGCGAGGTAGCGCAGGAATTCTTCGACGAGAGGATCTTTCTGCGTCAATGCCGCCGCAGTGTTTGCCATATATGTAAATCGTTACACCGTTACATCGTTACAATGGGTCTGACGTTTTAACGATTCACGATTTAACAGTTCAACGAGCTTCACTCGGGTTTTTCCACGACGTATCGAAGATCCGTAAGGCTGGCGTTACCGCGGAATTGGCTTTTGAAAATTGGCGACGGGTTTTGGGAAATTAGTTCGTAGCTCTTCAAAACAAATTCGGGATAAATTCCATTGCTTGCAGGCTCATAGACTTTGTCGCCGCTGAAATTGCCGTAGAGTTTATATTCGTAATTGTTGTCGCTCCCGAACTCGAGGCGTTCGCGATCCGGCGCAAGCTTCTGTTTTTCATTTAACATTACCAGCTCTGCTGTGCTCCATGGCTGACCCGGTCGCCGGACGTAGCCCCAGAATTTGTAATCGGGTTTGTAGTAACGCCGCCCGATGAAATAATCACCGGCTGGTTCTGCCGCGATGCGTTGCCCCATCTCGATTCTTGCTTGCTGAATTCCCTGGGGCATGGTTTCACAACCCCCGAGGAGCACTGCGCCTAGCAAAAGATTCCCTGCCAACAATAACTGATTAGCGCGTCTCATTCCGTCGATGGACATCTTTTATCGCAGCTTTCCGTAACACGCAATTGCAAGCTCCTTCGGGTACAATGGGAGATTCGACCTGCGCTATCGAAACAACAAAGAGAACGTGTTCTGTCACTCGGATTCACGGTTCGGTCGTCATTCGACATTCGTCCTTCGTCATTTACCGTTCACCGGTCAGTCCTTCACTGATCACCTGAGTTTCTAATGGTCCAATTTTTCAACGCTCTGGGCGCGCCGCTGCTCTCGTTTTTTCTATACCTGGGCGAGATCGTTCTGCTCGCAGCCGATACCTTTCGTTCCATTTTCACGCACAAGCTCCGGTGGAAATTATTCCTCAACCAGATTGTCGAAGTGGGATTGCTTTCGCAGCTCGTGGTCATAATCACCGGTGCGTTTACGGGCGCGGTGTTCTCGGCACAAACATTTTTCCAATTTAACAAACTGGGAATGGGCTCCGCTGTAGGCGCGGTGGTTTCGGTCTCGCTCTGCCGCGAGCTCGCGCCGGTCCTGACGGCTCTGATGGTAGCTGGACGCGTGGGCGCAGCAATGTCAGCCGAAATCGGCACGATGAAAGTCACCGAGCAAATTGATGCGTTGCGCGCGCTCGCTGTTTACCCGGTTGATTATCTGGTGGTGCCGCGCGCGCTGGCCATGATGGTCTCGATGCCATTGCTGGTGGCGGAGTGCATCGCCGTTGGCATCGCCGCCGGTTATCTCGTGGCGATTTTCATGCTCGACATTAATGGCACTTACTACATGGCGAACATGGTGCGCTGGACGCGTAGCCGGGATATCATCATGGGGCTATCAAAAGCGTTCTGTTTTGGAATACTCATCGTGTTCATCAGTTGTCAAAAAGGATTGACCACACGCGAAGGCGCCGTCGGCGTAGGTCGGGCCACCACCGAGGCGGTGGTCAACTCATCGCTGGCGGTTCTGATCTGCAATTTCTTTCTTACCATGATGTTCAACATTATTTACCCAGCGGGGTATCAGTGATGCTGCGCAGTTGAGACTTGCAGACTGAGAGTCGAGAGTTTGAGCTTGCGATGATCGAAGCGCCTCCGTCGCCAAAAATGTCCGCAGAACCTCAACTGGTTTCGGATAATTCGTCGCCCATGATTGCCTTGCGTTCGTTGCAAAAGAAAATCGGGCAACAGGAAATTTTGCGCGGCGTCGACCTTAAGATCAGCAGCGGTGAGACGCTGGCCATCATCGGACGCAGCGGCGGAGGCAAGAGCGTTTTGCTGAAACACATGGTGGGGTTGATGGAGCCCGACGCCGGGGAAATTTGGATCCAGGGCCAAAACATCATCGGTATGAACGAGCGACAGCTC